>CAYUDF010000204.1:0-5873 GCA_964443465.1 uncultured bacterium | reverse complement strand
GTGATCCCCTGGTTGACCGTGTTGCCGTCCAGATCGAGTCCTTTACCCAGCGACTCCATAATGAGCTGCTGGAGATACCGCGAAATCAGCTGCAACCGGTCCTTGTAGGGGAGTATGACCATGTCACGGGATCCCTGACCGTCGGTGGCATGGTACCACATCAATGCAAGCAACGCGGCGGGGTTGTTGAGAGTCGCCCGGTTCCGTGTAAACGTATCGCAGGTCCGGGCGCCTTCGAGAAGGGCATCGATATCGAACCCCTGGAGAGCGGCGGGCAGCAATCCCACCGCCGACGTCTCGGAAAAACGTCCGCCGACCCAGTCCCACATGGGGAAACGGGCCAGCCATCCGTCCGCCATCGCCGTTTTGTCCAGCTCGCTGTCCTCGCCCGTGATGGCCACGGCGTGCCCGGCAAAATCCAGCCCGGCTGTTTCATATGCCTGCCTGGTTTCCAGCATGCCGTTTCGGGTCTCCGCTGTGCCTCCACTCTTGGAAATCACCAGAACGAGTGTTTGATCCAGTGCGGCGCCAATCCGGCCAAGCACCAGATCCATCCCGTCCGGATCGGTGTTGTCAAAAAAATGGGGCGTCAGGGGATCTTCGGTGGAGGCAAGAGCGCTGGCGACGAACTGGGGGCCGAGCGCGGAGCCGCCGATTCCGATGATCAGCATGTGAGTGAACGGTTTTCCAGACGGAGAAACGGTGTCGCCGGCGTGTATCTTCCTTACGAATTCCTTGATACTGGCCAATGTGGACTGGATCGCCCCGGAAATATCCATGTCCGGCGCAGCTGACGGATTCCTCAGCCAGTAGTGACCCACCATCCGGTTTTCATCGGGGTTGGCGATGCCGCCGGCTTCGAGCACGTCCATCGCGCGGTAGGCTTCCTGGACGATGGGTTCCATCTTGTCGAAGAAATTTTCCGCGAATCCCATACGACTGATATCCAGCGACAGCCCCAGCTCGTCGTTGGAGTACAGTAAGTCTTTGTAACGGCGCCACATCGTGGAATCGCCCATCAAACCCTCCTCCAGAAGCAACAAATCGCGGGAAAAGCCGAGTATATGTCAGGAAGCTTGTTTTGTCACGGGGTCGATAGGACGAAACGGACCGATTCTGTGGGGGGTAATTCCGACCCGAAATCGTCCAGCGGCACGACCCGCCAGTATCCGGCCCGCAGACCCCTGGCAGCCAGCTCGTCAAGTCCTACGATCAGTGTCGTTTCGTTGGTCAGTGTCGTATGGAACAGCTGCCCGTCGTCGTAGATTTCGATTCGGTATTGGCTGGCAGTCGGGTGGGCCGTCCAGCTGAACTGGGCGGGAAGCGCGTCAACGTTACCCGCGGGGGCCAACACGCGGAATCCCGTGGTGCTCGTCGGACTGTCGGGGACGGGATCGGGCCCCATGTCGCCGATTTTGGATACCGTTACGGCCAGGAACACGGCTATTACGGCGAGTACAAACACAACCAGTCGTGAACGCGTCCGGCCCCACCACGGGACCTGTTCTGTGATCGATCGGTCGGATATTCTGGCGTGAGATTCGAGGTGACGGATACGCAGAGCCTGCAATGCTTCGTGGGCCATGGGCCCCATGCCCATTTCGGTGTACACGGCCAGGGCCTGTGCGGGGTCTCTGAGCATCTCGCGCTCGAATTCCGCGCTCTCTTCGGTGGACATTTTCCCGTCGAAAAAAGCTTCCGCTTTTTTCGCCCACTCCGGAGATATTGGCCCTGCTCCGTTTGCGTGTTTCTTGTCTGAAGAGTTCATGGCGTTACCTCTGCGATAACAACAGGCCGCTCTGGCCGTCCCATTCAGTTCTTTTTATCCGCCGGCGGGCGAGGCCGGTCCGTCTCCCTTGAGGTTGTTTCCGGCATTCGGGTTTACGGTTTTCAGGTGCAGATCTCGCTGGGGAAACGGGATCACGAATCCGGCCTCTTTCAGCGCTTTCTCGACCGATACGACAACTTCGCTACGGACTTTTTGATATCCCGCGAATTTTGAGGTCCACACGCGCAATTCAAAATCCAGGGAGCTTTCACCGAATCCCATGAACAGCGCGTTGGGTTCCGGTTTATCAAGGATTTCCTCGTGTGTGCCGCCGACTTCCTTTAACAAGCGCATGACTTTGTCAACGTCGGAGCCGTATGCAACGCCAACAGGAATATCCAGGCGGCGTTGTTGGTCGGAAAGGGTCCAGTTGGTCACTTCGTTTGAGATCAGGTTGGCATTGGGTACGATCACTTCTGCGCCCTGCCACGTCCGGACAGTACTGGACCGCATGCCGATGCGTTTGACCTCTCCCAACATCCCGCCGACTTCTATCGTGTCGCCCGGCAAGATCGGCCTTTCCGCGATGAGGACCAGACCCGAAATAAAGTTGTTCACAATGTTCTGTAAACCGAAGCCAATACCGACACCCAGCGCACCCGCCATCAGGGAAAACTTACCCAGGTCGGCGCCCGTTGCCGCTACGGCGAGAAGAAAACCCACAAAGAGAATGATGTAATGGAGTGAAATCGACAACGCGTGCGGTATTCCCCGGCCCAGGGGCAACCGGGGAAAAACATCTTCATTCAGAATAAACCGTAAGAAACGCGAGATCATAAACGACGCCCAAATCGTAACGGCAAATGCGAGCAGACTTCCGAGCGACAATCCGAGATCGCCGAATTGCGCGCGGGCGGTGAGTACTCTCCGGACGACAGAAGACACAACCGGCCATACCTGCAGGGTTAAGAGGGTGACGTAGACCCATGAAAATAACCCCGCGATTTTGAGGATAGTCATGAATCGGGCGTGAACCAGATCCCTGTGCCAGCGCACAATGCGAAGCTTACCGGCCGTTCGAGTTCTCAGGCTTATCTTGAGCAGTTTGTCGATGACCAGGTAAAACTCGTACAGCAGCAGCAACCAGTAACATGACAGTACGATTGCGATGACAATAACGTCTGCCAGGGACACGTTGCCGATAATGTTGGAGAAAAATGCAAGACACGCCATCACGACCGCTACTATGATGATTGTTCTCTCCGGCCGGGGCGAGGTTATCCCTCTTGTCTCATCTGACAACATGGCGTTGCGCGAAAATTTCAATAACGTCAGAAAAACCAGGACGGTCAGCATCAATAGAATAAGACGCCGGAGCAATGCTTCGTAGGGCATCCAGTCCATCACACGGATGAACGAGTAGATGACGAAGAGTATCACCAATGTTCCACGGAATTCCCTGAACGTTTTTTGAGGCAGTATGCGAATTAATGGAATGAATAACAATGCCGACGCCAATTCGCGTACGACACCCGGCGCTGTGTCATATCCCACGTAGGTCATGGCCAATGTAATAACCAGAGCTGCGGAAACCGGGCGAGATAAAACCCGTGCGCTGTTCTCCAACTGGGTGTTGTCTTCACCGATATTGATTTCACGTTTTTTGAGTGAAATAATCAACGCGAGCACAACAAAAAATAAAAGGACGTGGATCCACAACCAGTCTTTGTAGATGCCGGCAAATTCTTTCAAGTCTTCAAGCGATTCTGTCCACACGACCACAACTTGCTGCGGGTGAAACACGCGCGGTTCCCGGCGCATCAGGGATTCCCACAGTGGTCTGCTGTCAAATTCCCAAAGACGCTGTCTCGATGCCTTTTCCGCCGATTCTACCTGTTCGTGTGCGCTGTTGATGATGTCTTCCAGTTGCAGCATCTGTTGTTGTACGGTCAACAACTCCGCCCTGTGTTCGCCGATACGTACTGCTTCCGCCCGTATGTTTTTTAAAGTTTCATCTATGATATCCACAAGAGATTCATGGATTTCCGTTTCGAGGGCTTTTTCCCTGGTGGTTTCCCAGGTTGTCAGGAGGCCACTGAGAATCTCGAGGTCGCGGTCGATCGACCGCGCGCGGCGTCCCATGTACTCCCGCCACCGGGTAGCCCTGTTAGTGGCGCGAATCCACCGTCTTTCGATGTCGTGCAGACGACGTATGGATATAGAACCGGTCAACCGACTGTCCGTCAGTTCAATCAGGCTCTGATAGTATTCCAGGGCGTGGGATACGCTTTCGGAGATGGAGTCTGCCCGGGCGTCGGGAATTGGCCGGTTGCGAATATCCTGCAAAATTGCCGATGTTTCATCTGATCTTGAAGAAATCAAGGAAACAGGAATGGGTACGGGTTCGGCCGGGATTTCGAACTCCGGCTTCGCCTGTATTGCCGTGGTCGATGATTCCTGGGCGTACACGCTGCCGTAGATCAGGCATAAAACAAGACAAGCAACCGCCGAGAAACGGATAAATAATCGCCGGGAATTCGGTCGAATTGTACGGATCGTCGGACATTCCATGGGGACAAGCATACCGCAATTTGTGGTAGGATACACACATGAAAAAACACAGGAATTTACTGCTATTGATAGCGCTGACGGCAATCCTAACCCTGTTAAGTGCGCCGGAAGCCAGCAGCGAAATGCCGAAATCGGACTGGCGCGCGCCGCTGCACGTTGCTGTCGACCCGGCCGGCCAGATGTTTCTGGACGGCCAGCCGGTGGACACTCTGCTTGTGTACAAGGGGCAGAAAGTCTACTGGGAGAAACGGGATCCGAACAGTGCCGACCTGACCATTCAGTTCGAGCGGGCGCTATTCCACCGGCGGAATCGGGTTCGCGTGATATTGACGGATAGTGGCAAACCGCGGTTTTTACGGGTGAACGACCACGCCAGGCAGAGAGTGTACTTCGGAAATCCGGAGAAGGGGTTCGACACCGGGCGGGCCTTGCACAATTCGCTGCAAATCAAGGTGCTTCCACCACCGCGATGATATTCAGAAAAACAGGACAGGAGTGATACAGAATGTTCAACCTCGACTCGATTCAGAAAGCTTTAAAGGAGTTTGGATTCGACGGATGGCTGTTTTACGATTTTCACGGCGCCAACGTGCTGGCGCGTCGCATTCTGGACTTCGACGCCACGTCGCTGGTCAGCCGCCGGTTCTACTATATGGTTCCGGCCGAAGGGGACCCGGTCAAACTGGTCCACCGGATTGAACCAACAACACTGGATCACCTGCCGGGAGATAAAATCGTGTATCTCAAGTGGGAAGAACTGGAAGCGGGCATCGCAAAACTGGTCGGGGACAAGAAACGCGTCGCGATGGAGTATTCGCCGCGCAACGCCATACCCTATGTATCGAAGGTAGACGGTGGAACAATCGACCTGGTTCGCGGCACCGGCACGAAGGTCGCATCGTCAGGGGACCTGATCCAGTTTTTTGAAGCCACGCTCAGCCCGGAACAGTGGCAGTCGCACATGGAGGCCTCGAAACTGTGCGTGGAAGCTTTTGACCTGTGCTGGACCGCGATTGCCGAGGGTGCAAAAGCGGGTAAACCATACACCGAAATGCAGATTCAGAAAATCATCCTGGATCATTTTGACAAGCACCACCTGATTCCCGACCACGCGCCGATTGTCGCGGTGGGACCGCACAGCGGGGATCCTCATTTCGAGCCGACGTCACCGGACAACGTTCCAATTGCCGAGGGAGAACTGGTGATGATCGATTTGTGGGCGCGGCAGGACAAACCGGGGGCCGTGTTTGCCGATTACACCAAGATGGCATTTGTGGGTGCGACGGTACCGGACGAGTACGCGAAGGTGTTTGGCGTTGTGGCGGCGGCCCGGGACGCGGCCGCCGACCTGGTGCGCGACCGTTTCGGCGCCAAAAAGGAGCTTCGCGGGTGGGAAGTGGATGAAGCAGCCCGCAAGGTGATTGTTGAAGCCGGCTACGGGGACAAGTTCATACACCGTACCGGGCACAGTATTGGAGAGGACCTGCACGGCAACGGTACGCACATGGACAACCTCGAAACGCACGACAACCGG
>CAYUDF010000203.1:0-5885 GCA_964443465.1 uncultured bacterium | reverse complement strand
CGCGACGAAAGTCGCGGCGCTCGCAAGGGTAAGAGACACCTTAGTGTCTTATAATTCGCTCCGAAACAAAGAGAGCCCGTTTTTGCGGGCTCTCTTTTGTTGAGACCTATGGTACAGTATCGTGCGATTACCGTTGGCCAGGGAGACTTGATATCGTGAACGAGCCCCGGAAAATACTGGTGGTGCGCGTCGGCCGCGCCGGCGACATGGTGATGATCACCCCGGCGCTGAACGCCCTTTTTCGGGTTTTTCCCGAAGCTGAACTGCACCTGGTGACCAGCCAGGAGGGCGCGCGCGTGATGAAGGGATTTCATCTTCTCCTCACCCGTTTTTGGCTCTACCACCGCCGATTCCCCCAAAACCTGTTCCTGAAACGGAATCTGGTTCATGAGCTCCGCGACCAGCACTATGACAGGATCTACGTGTTGGAGACAAACCCACACTACAAACAGCTGCTGTCGGGAGTTGCCCCCGCTGTCTATCAGATCAACGACAGTAAACCCGGAATCCACTACTGTAACCGCTGCCTTGATCTGGTAGCGGATTCTGCCGACGCACTTGTCGGGGAGGAGTGGGTCACGCTGCCAGTTACCCAAAGCGGTCGCGAGAGGGCCCGAGCCCTGCTGGAGAACCACGGCATCGAACCGGATACCGTGCTCGTTGGATTCCACCCCACATTTCATGGCAGTTCTTTGTTTGGTATCAAGGATCGAAAAGGTACACGACACAGAGTTTGGCCAAGGGATTCGTTTGCGCAACTGGCTCGCCGGCTCCAGGAAATGGCGCAACAGAGACAACGGCCCCTCCGGACGGTGATCGACGCGCTCCCGGAAGAACGGCCGCTGGTGGAATCGATCGCCCGGCAGAGCGGGGGAGCAGTGACACTGCTCACGGAATCCCCCGACTTCGAACGATACAAAGGTGTGTTACAAAGTCTGGACGTTTTGGTGACCCCCAACACGGGACCGATGCATATCGCGTCCGCCGTGGGGACCCACGTGGTCGCGTTGTTCTCAGGCTGGTCTGTGGAGGAATGCGGGCCGTTTGTGCCCGCCGACCGTGTCCGGGCGCTTCGGGCTGAGGACTTCGACCATGGAAAAAGGGGCCTGGCTTCGATCCCGCCCGAAAAAGTTGCCGAAGCCGTGTTTGATCTGCTGCCCCGGTCTTCCTAGATATTTCCGTCTAATTTCCACAATCCTTTTTTTTAAATCGATGTCAAAAAGCAAGATTCTGACTTGTGCGTCTGGTATATTAACGGCAATACTGATTACAAACGCGCCGCCGACGGGGTTGGCAGCCTCGTCGTCGGAGAAAGCACGAGGAAACAATGCTCTTTCGAATCCTGGAAAAACCCGAGTTTAAGAAGCTGGTTGATATTATCCTGGAGTCCAACGAGGTCATTGGTCCCAGGGAAGTCGCCACCCACTCCGACGGCAAACCCATCTATCATTATCTGCCGGTCAACAGTTTTAACGAACTCGTCCTCGACTACGACACCACCGAGTATTCGGCCAAGACCTACTTCCTGCCGTTTAAGGAAAATCTCTCCAGATTCCGTTTTGATAAAGACGACTGGACGCAGGAAATCTCATACCGGCTGCAGCCCAGAGCGATCATCGGCCTTCATGCCTGTGACATCAACGCGTTGCTCAAGCTGGACAAGGTGATGGCCCGGGATTTTTTTCCGAGTCCCTACTATATTTCCCGCCGCAAGAACACGTTTGTTGTCGGGATCGATCACGACCCCTGCGAGGGGGGATTCTGCCGGTCGCTGGGAACCGATATCGTTACCCATGGGTTTGATTTATTTCTCACCGACCTGGGTGACCGGTATTTTGTAACCATCGACTCGGACCGCGCCTTCACACTACTAAACCGGGTCACGGTAAGAGACGTCACAGAAGCGGACACAGACGACTACCTCGATGTTCGTCATCGTATCGCCGATGGATTCACAACCACCGTCGATGCGCAGAATCTGCCGAACCTCCTCGACATAGAGTTCGAGTCGGACGTGTGGACTAAGTGGGGAAACAAGTGCCTCAGCTGCGGAACCTGCGCCATGGTTTGTCCCACCTGCTATTGTTACGGTGTTACCGAACGAATCTCGATGGACTCCAAAGAAGGCGCCAAGATCAAACAACTTTATTCCTGTAACATTATCGACTTTGCCGAAGTGGCCGGGGGGCACAACTTCAGGCCCAGCAGAGAGACGCGCCTGAAGTACCGCTATTACCACCAGCACAGGGGTTTTGTCGAAACCTACGATGAGCCTAAGTGTGTGGGGTGTGGCCGTTGTGGCCGGAGCTGCCTGGCCGGAATCAATCCCCCGGAAGTCATCCGGGACCTGCAACACGCGGAGCGAAATCCATGAAACCTGTGATTCATCCTTATGACGTGACCCAGGAAACCGACATGATGGCGCCGCTCGATTTCAATCGAAGGAGCCGCCTCAAACATGTCGACAAGACCTTCAAGGCGGAGATTACAAACATCATCCGCCTGACCGAAATGGAGAAACTGTTTCACATCCGGATCATCGATGACGCGGACAGGAGGCGGTTCAGGTTTCAGCCCGGCCAGTTTGTTATGCTCGAGGTCCCCGGTTATGGCGAGATCCCCATCTCGATTTGTGGTTCCACTTCACACAGGGGTTTTATTGAACTGTGCATCCGCAAGGCGGGCACGGTCACCAGTGTGCTGCACAAAGCACAAAGCGGCGCCCGTATCGGGATTCGGGGTCCCTTCGGCACCCACTTCCCGATGGAGAATATGAAAGGGCACCACATCCTGCTTGTCGCGGGAGGTCTCGGCCTGGCGCCGCTCCGCGCGCCGATATTTTATGTCACCGAAAACCGCACAGATTTCCGTGACGTCCATATCATTTACGGGACCGGCGAACCCCGCCAGTTACTTTTTGACTACCAGTACGAGCAGTGGCGGCGGATCGACGGGGTTAACCTGTCGATCATCGTTGAGCAACCCGATGATTCGTGGCCGGGTCCGGTTGGAATGGTCACCGATGTGCTCGCCAAGGTCGACGTGCCGATGTCCGAAACCTACGCCATCGTCTGCGGCCCGTCGGTTATGTTCAAGTTCGTGTGCAACCAGTTGAGCGAGGCCGGCATGCCCATGCACCGGATGTTTGTCTCACTCGAACGCCGTATGCACTGCGGAATGGGCAAGTGCTGCCGGTGCAACGTCGGTTCGACGTACGTCTGCAAGGACGGGCCGGTGTTCGATTACTGGTCGGTTATCAACCTCAAAGAGGCTATCTGAAAGGGCAGTACCGTGGAATATCTGGGTATCGAACATGGAAGGCCCCGGGTTGCCGTTTTTGAATTCACGGGGTGTGAGGGGTGCGAACTTCAACTCTCAAACAAGGAAGATACGCTGGTTGATTTTCTGACGGCGGTTGAGATCGTTACCTTTCGCGAGGTGTCGTCGGCAAGTGATGACTCGTACGATATCGCGCTTGTCGACGGAGCGATCACACGAAGCGATGAGGTAGAGCGACTCCAGCAGATTCGGTCCCGGGCAAAAGTTCTGGTGGCCCTGGGCAGTTGCGCGTGTTTCGGTGGCGTCAACAAAATGAAGAACGCCTTCGACCTGGACGAGGCCAACCGCGAAGTTTATGGCGACGATCCTAAGGAAACCTCGGCCACGCGTGCGATCAAGGAAGTTGTCCCGGTGGATGTGGAGATTCCAGGCTGCCCGGTCTCCAAGGCGGAAGTCGAACGGGTCGTTCAGCACCTTATCTGGGACATCCCCTACCAGTCACCTGCATACCCCGTCTGCCTGGAGTGCAGACAGCGTTATACGGTGTGTGTGTTCGAGAAGGGCCAGTTATGTCTGGGGCCGATCACCGGAGGCGGATGCGACGCACCGTGTCCCGCGGGTAACCTGGGTTGCTGGGGGTGCAGGGGGCCCGCAGCCGATCCCAACTACGAAGAGTTTATCACGCTTGCACGAGCAAAAGGTTTCTCCGACGAGGAAATTGCCGAGCGGCTTAACTTCTTTGGCGGTTTTGAGGTCAAACTATGAAGATTAACCTGAACGTAGACCTTCAGCACCTCACGCGGGTGGAAGGACACGGCAACATCAAGGTCCGGGTCAAAGACGGAAAGATCGAGGAAGCCCGCTGGGACGTGGTGGAGACGCCCCGCTTTTTTGAAGTGATGCTCAAGGGCAAACATTACACGTCGGCCGGAATACTGACCGCGCGGATCTGCGGCATCTGTTCGATTGGCCATTGCCTGGCAAGCGTGGCCGCCACCGAAGACGCGTTCGGTGTGGAGATTCCCGAAACGGCGGCCAAAGTAAGATTGCTCGCCAAACACGGCGAAACATTACAGAGCCACTACCTGCACCTGTTTTTCCTGGCGGCGCCGGATTTTCTGGGGATACCCAGTGTCCTGCCATTGCTGGAAACCAACCCCGATGTGGTTGATCTCGCCCGGAGGCTCAAGGGTCTGGCCAACCGGCTTTGTGACGCGACCGCCGGGCGTACCACTCACCCCGTTTCGCTGCAGGTCGGCGGCGTCGCCAAAATGCCCGATCTGGACGAGTTGCGGTCCCTGCGCGACGAAATGGCGAAATCCGTTGAGGAACTCAAAGATGTGGTAGCGCTGTTCCAGACATTCGAGATCCCCGACTTCGAGCGGGAAACGGAATTTGTTTCGCTGAAAGGCGACGGCGAATATCCTTTTATTGGCGACCGCATGATTTCCACCGACGGCGTCGAACATGTAAAACACGACTACCAGAAGATGACCAACGAGTACGTGGATAAAAACAACACGTCCAAGTGGTGTTTGTTATCGCGGGAATCTTTTGCCGTTGGCGCCCTGGCTCGATTTAATAACAACCACAACCTGCTCCATCCCGAAGCAACCAGTGTAGCTTCGGCCCTGAAGCTGAAACCAGTCTGTCACAATCCATTTATGAATAACGTGGCGCAACTGGTGGAGTGTGTCCACGTCTCCCACGAATCTATTCGTATTATCGATGAGCTGGTCGACCACGGGCCGGCCGAGATTATGTCTCCGGTTAAGCCACGTGCCGGGCAGGGGGTCGGTGTGGTGGAGGTGCCCCGCGGGATCCTGTACCACTACTACGAGTACGACGAGGGAGGACGTATCGTACGCGCCAACTGCGTGATTCCCACCACACAAAACAATGCGAACATTCATCACGATCTGAAAAACCTTGTAGAACAGTATGCCGTCACCGGTGTAACCGACGACAAGATCGAACACCTGTGTTCTATGTTGGTGAGGGCCTATGACCCGTGTATATCCTGTTCCGTCCACTGAGCCCGTCGCTGACCCGCTCCGGCTTTGTATTCGGATTTATGGCGTGGTCCAGGGCGTTGGTTTTCGTCCCTTTGTTTACCGCACGGCCGAACAACAGGGTGTGTCCGGTCTCGTGCGCAACACGGCGGGTGGTGTCGAGATAGAGGTGGAGGGACCGGCTGGCCGGGTACACAGGCTGCTCGCGCTTCTGGAGGAAAATCCACCCCCCGTTGCGGAGATCCACCGGATCGAGAGCGAAACAATCAAACCCACCGGCGAATCGGGATTCCGGATTGTGGACAGTCTTTTGTCCAGCGAGGAAACCGCGCTGGTAAGCCCGGATGTAGGCACGTGTGAGAACTGCCTGCGTGAGATGCGGGACCCCGGCGATCGACGTTATCGCTATCCGTTCATCAACTGCACAAACTGCGGTCCCAGATTTACAATTGTTGAGGGCGTACCCTACGACCGCAAACAGACGACAATGCGGGATTTTGAGCTTTGTCCGTCGTGCGCGAAGGAGTACGGAGATGTATCGGACCGGCGATTTCACGCCGAACCCGTTGCCTGTCCGGCGTGTGGACCACGTGT
>CAYUDF010000202.1:0-5935 GCA_964443465.1 uncultured bacterium | reverse complement strand
GAATCGTGGCGGCGCCGTGTATCGGTCCGTTTGTTCTGGGCCTGCTGACTTTTGTCGGTGAATTGGGCGACCCAGCGATGGGATTCGCCATATTTCTGACGCTGTCGATCGGCCTGGGATTACCGTACGTGTTCCTCGCCATGGCGTCGGGCAGTATCACCAAGCTGCCCAGGTCCGGAGAATGGATGGAGTGGGTAAGAAAATTGTTCGGCGTCGTACTGCTGGCAATGGCGGTTTACTTTCTCGATCCGGTATTGCCGGAAACTGTCTATTATATTTTACTCGGCGGTCTACTCGCCGTTGGCGGCCTCATTATGGGTTTTGTGCTGAAGGTTGTTTCGACGTCCAGGTTTTTTAATATTTTTCGCCCGGCGGCCGGTATCGGGCTGGTTGCGGCTGGATTGTGGTTCATTTTCGCCCCCGGCCACATTTTTGGAATCACACCCGGTATCCCTTGGGTGCCCTATGACGACGACTACCTGGTCGAGGCAAAATCGAAAAACCTCCCCGTGGTTATCGATTTCTCCGCGGAATGGTGCCTTCCCTGCGAAGAGCTCGATCACGAAACGTTTAATCAGCCGGAAGTGATCCAGGCGGCCAAAAAAATCATGCCGCTGCGTGCGGATCTCACCAAGTCCGGGTCACAGGAAGTCATCGATCTTCGCAAGAAGTACGGCATCCGGGGCGTACCCACGATAGTGTTCCTCGACAGCAACGGCGACGAAAGAACCGACCTGCGGGTGGTCCAGTTTATCGAAAAAGAGGAGTTCCTCGAAAAACTGGAGACCTTGACCGGTGGATCGCCGTAATTCCCAGAATTTCCGGTGACACAACCGCGTATCTTGATCTAGGATCACTTCCATGAAACTCGTCAGCTTCGGCTCCCCGGGCCGGGAAAAACCGGGTGTTCTCGCTGGAGACTCAGTTGTTGATTTGTGCGCGGTGGATTCATCGCTTCCCCGGACAATCCGCGGCATACTGGAAAACGATTGCCTGGCCGCTGTTGCTGAAATCGTAGCCGGAGCAGGCGGCTCCGCTCTACCAGCGGGATCGGTACGGCTCGGCCCGCCAATTATCAACCCCAGCAAGATTATATGTCTGGGACTGAATTACCGGGACCACGCCGAAGAACAGGATCGCAAGGTCCCGGAGTCACCGCTTCTGTTTGGCAAGGGCCCCAACGTGCTGGCCGGTAACGGGGACTCGATGCCCTACCCCCGCCTGGTCGAACAGCTGGATTACGAAATCGAGTTCGCTTTTGTCATCGGGCGACGGGCGAGGCACGTGACAATCGAGGACGCGATGTCATACGTCGCCGGTTACGGGATATTCATGGATATCACGGCCCGCGACTTCCAGCGCCGCGAACGCCAGTGGCTTCGCGCCAAAAGCGTGGACGGTTCGGGGCCGTTCGGTCCGTACCTCGTCACAAAAGACGAAATACCGGATCCACACAACCTCGACATCTCTATCGAGGTCAATGGCGAAAAACTCCAGGCAAGCAATACGAAACAGTTGATATTCCGGGTTGATTATCTGACACATTACATCTCACAAACGATGACTCTGGAAGCCGGAGACGTTATCGCCACCGGAACTCCTTCGGGCGTTGGTGTGTTCCGGCATCCGCCGCGGTTTCTGCAACCGGGAGACACAATGGTCGGACGAATCGACAAACTCGGCGAGTTAAATTGTACGATCGCTCCACAGGAATGAACGGCTTGAACGAGCCATCGCGTAAGAAACTTCTCGTAATATCGATCTGGGAAAATCGGTGGTCGCTGGGCGCTGGCGCCGGTGTATCCGACGACTTCTACTTCATTCGCGAGTTTATCCGGGCGGGATGGCAACTCCACTTTCTCGCTCCGGACGGCGCCGAAGAATCCAACGAGGATTTTGAAGGTCTTTTTACCCACACCTACCCGAATTTTTTCCGGCGGACGGCGCACCGGTCCAACGTGTTCAAGAGGCTTTACTGGCCCACTGAATACAACCGTGTTGTATCGGGTAGAGCGCTCGACGTCGCAAGAGAAATCCAACCGGACTTTATACTGGGCCATTCACACTACACGGCAAAAACCACGGCCAGGTGTCGCCGGATTCTGGGTATTCCATCCGCGGTGAAACTGTTTGGCGTGATGGACCTCGTCCACAGGGAATGGCCGCGATGGAAGTATGTATTCAAGAATTTTGAACAACTGCGCGCGTTACGGTATCAGCAGGACGCGTGGATCGTACTGGATGACGGCACACAGGGGGACAAGGTACTGGCCGCAGAGGGCGTGCCGACGGACAAAATCCATTTTCTGCCCAACGGTCTCAACCTCGAATGGCAGGAGCGTAAGTTTGACAGCGTCGAGACGCGCACGCGATTTTTAATCCCGCGCGACGCCACCGTTGTGCTTTTTCTGGCCCGGCTGGTCGCTTCTAAACGGCCCCAGGAAGTGATCAAGGCCATACCCCGCGTCCACAAAAACACAGAGGGTGAAATTATCTTTGTTTTTGCCGGACACGGACCCGAGCGGACCGACTGCGAAGCACTCGCCAAAAAACTGGGCGTCGAAAACCTGGTCCAGTTTCTGGGTACGATACCGCACGACCAGGTACCCGACGTTCTCAACGCATCGGATGTTTTTGTTACCACCAGCGATCTGACCAATATGGCCCTGCCGACGTGTGAAGCGCTGATCTGCGGGGTTCCCGTCGTCGCGTACGACGTGGGCGATACAGGAAAGGTTGTGTTGCCGGACGAAACCGGAGTGCTCGTCGAGAACGGAAACTCCAACCGGCTGGCCGACGCGCTGGCGGCGCTGATCAACGATCCCAAAAAGCAGGACCGCCTTGGCCAGCTCGCCAGAAAATTCGCACGTGAAAATTTCACGGGGTGGGAAGCCAGGATCCGGATGGAGATGGATATTATTGAAGGGCTGATCGATCAATCGGCTCACCCCAACGACAAAGGACCGGCGGGCTGACGGCCCACCGCTCCTTTGGTACTCTTGTCTGTAATATCTGCCTATTCCGCCAGAAGTTCCTTTACCGCCACTTCCAGT
Organism: uncultured bacterium; assembly: GCA_964443465.1. Lineage (GTDB taxonomy): Bacteria > Krumholzibacteriota > Krumholzibacteriia > WVZY01 > JAKEHA01 > CAYUDF01. Next base: position 2,882 of record CAYUDF010000202.1, on the reverse strand, counting down.
TGATTTCCCCGCAGAGATTTGTACCGTATCTTCCCTTTTTTGTCGATAAGGTACGTGGCCGGGATTGAACTGACACCGTATTTCACGGCGATCTCGTTCTGCCAGTACTTGCCGTCAAAAAACTGCGGCCACTGGATGTTATTCGCGGCCAGATAGCGGTCCAGGTCGCCCCGGCTCTTGTCCAGCGAAATGCCAACGATCTCAAATCCCTTGTCCTTGTACTTTCCGTACACCTTCTTGACGGAGGGCATTTCGTGCTTGCATGGCGCGCACCAGGTTGCCCAGAAGTCGAGCAGCAATACCTTGCCCTTGTACTGCTTCGGCGAAATCTTTTTGCCCTCGATACTGGTTACTTCAAACGCGATCGGCTCGGAGCCGACTTTCAGCCGGCGCTCGCTCTCCATCGTCATGGTGTTCTGGTGTACAGCTGAAAGAAGCTGGCGATCGACGTCTCTGTACTGATCAAGAATGATCTTGTATTCCGCCTGGGCGTCTTCATACTTACCGAGTCCCTTGTAGGCCTCGGCCAGGTAGAAATGCCCGTACGCCATCTTGTCGCGCGGTGCGTCTGTGGCACCCTCCAGAAACATCTCCAGATACTTGACGGCTTTTTGAGGTTTCTGCAGCGTGTAGTTGACCAGACCGGCTTCGAAAGACGCGTCGTAGGCCTGCTGGGTACCGGGATAACTGTCGATGAATTCCGCCAGTATCGTATCCATTTCCTTGAGAAGATCGGTCCGGCGGGTTGAAGAACGTTCTTTCACCGCTGCCTGTTCGAGCATTTTGAGCTCGGTGGACAGCACTTCATACGCATCCGCCGCGGCCTGCTCGTCCTCCGTTGTTGCGGCAACCGCCGTCGGCGTCTTTTGCGTAGACACGGTCTGCGTAATAACGAGACCGATAAAAACGGCGATTACTATTGCACTCGTGATTACAATTCTCTTGTTCATCCACTGCCTTTCTTTGGGGCGTCAGGATTGTTAGTCGATCCGACGCCTGAAATCTTACCGAGAACGGGCAACTAGCTTTACTCTCAGTTCCGGTTCCCGTGGATCGTTTGTTTTGACCGTCATTTCCCCGACGTGGGTCTGTCTCGGTTGTTTTTTTTCGGGCGGCTGAAAAGTCACCAGGATGTTGTATCTCTTGCCCTCAACAACGGGGGTCCAGTCGGCGGTAAAACCCGCGGTGTTGAATTTCACTTCCTGAATCTCGAACTCGCCCTTTGTTTTGAGGACAATAACGTTCTTTGTGACCGGATCCGCGGTTTCGCCGTTCATACCAAACTTGATCGTCCCGAAATTGACGGACTTCGGCTGGACTGTGATGGCGCCCTTGGTGATCACGCGCACCTGGACGGTTTTCACTGACGCGTTTTCGCTGTTCGTGTGGACAAACAAAGAACCGTACGTATTCATCGTCGGAAGACGCGGGTTTTTCCAGACATTCACTACCCACGCTCCCGGCTCTTCCTCTGACGGCTCAAAATCATAGGTGATCTTGTCGTCCATGTTCGATTCGATTTTCATGATTTTAAAATCGAGATCTTCCTCGTTGGATTTCAGCGTCACCGATTTCTGGACGGGATCCCCGTGTTGCCCCTGCAGATAAAGCTGCCCGCCGGGGTTCACACTGATATAAGGAACAATCTGGCCCGCCATCGAAATCGTCATTATTCCGTGTTCCGGATCGTTTGACGTAATGGTGGCCGATTTCGTGAAATTACCGTGTACTTTTTTTCCTTCGATTACCATCTGGATCGAGCCCTCCTGACCAGGAGGAATGACCTTGTCGTATTTGGCCACGGTGCAGCCTCAGCCAGGTTTGACGTTGTCGATCACCAGGTCCGCCTGCCCCCTGTTCTTGACGATAAAGGTGTGCTCGAAGGTTTCCCGTTCATACGTTTTGCCGAAGTCGTGCCGCATTTTCTGGATATAGATTTTAGGCTGCAACGGCTCCTGCGCGAACGCGGCGGCAACGCTGACGAGCAATACAGCCCCTATCAGCAGAACCACGATTCCGTGTTTAGCAAAAGCAGACATAAACAAATCTCCTAACTATATGGAAATATGACGGTTATAATATTTTTCGTTTTTCCGTCTTTTCTATCATCAAACTATACAATTATACGTGCGGAACTGATGTAGTTCCACAAATTTGTACGTTTGGAGCTGTTGTTTTCATTTTTATCGACCCGGACGGGCAAGAATCGTGCTATTTTTTGTCAGTTGGGATAACAACTTGTATTTCAGGAGGTTAATGGCAGAATCATGCTCACACCGGACGAACTCAAGCGATACAACCGCCACCTGATCCTGCCCGAAATCGGGGAAAAAGGCCAGATACGGCTGAAGGGCGCCGGCGTTCTGTTGATCGGGGCCGGCGGACTGGGCGCTCCCGCGGCCCTCTACCTGGCCGCCGCCGGTGTCGGACACCTGGGGCTGGTGGATTTTGACACCGTCGACGAAACCAACCTGCAGCGACAGGTGATATTCACAACCGGTGACGCCGGAAAACCAAAAGCGGAGACGGCGCGTCACCGCCTTCTCGATCTCAATCCGAATATACACATCGATGCCCACCCGGTCCGTCTGGCTGGAGACAACGCGATGGAAATCCTTGAGGGTTACGACGTTGTGATCGACGGTTCGGACAATTTTGCGACCAAATACCTTATAAACGACGCCTGTCTGTTGTCCGGAAAACCGGACGTCTATGGCAGCGTGCTCAGGTTCGAAGGGCAGGCCTCGGTGTTTGGTATACCCGGGAAACCGTGCTACAGATGCCTGTTTCCGGAACCGCCACCACCGGACGTGGTACCGACCTGCGCCGAAGCCGGAGTCCTGGGAGCGCTGCCGGGTATTGTAGGCACCATACAGGCACTC
>CAYUDF010000201.1:0-5951 GCA_964443465.1 uncultured bacterium | reverse complement strand
CGCGAGATAACAAAAAAAAGGCGGCGCTTCTGGAAGCGCCGCCTTTTTAGTTTATGGCAGGAATTATCAGGCTTTCTGTCTGGACTTTGCCGCTGTGCTGTAGAGGAAATACGCCAGACCGGCAAACATGATTCCCGATACGATCTGTCCCATCCAGTCCTGGGGATAGACGATTTCGAAGAATTTGGGTTTGTCGGCGATGATGACGGCGATGACGGCGATGACAACGCCCATCAACCCCTCACCGGCAATAAATCCCGATCCGAGCAGCACACCCTGGTCTTTGCCTTTTTCCTCGTCTGCTCCGGCTTTATAGCGATTGTCAACGAAGTGGCGGAGCAATCCACCGATGAACAGAGGCGTCATCGTGTACAGGGGCAGGTAGGTGCCGACGGCAAACGGTAGCGGCGGAATCTTGAAAAACATCACCACAATCGCCAGCCCGGCGCCAATACCCACAAGATCCCAGCGAAGATTACCCCCGAGCACACCGTCCAGTATGGTTTTCATCAGAGTCGCCTGGGGAGCGGGCAGCTCCTCGCTGCCGAAACCGTGCGCTTTGCCCAGATAATAAACGGCCAGACAAACAAAAGTCGCCGCGCCAAAAGCGGCGATCAGCTCGACGAGCTGTTGTTTCTTTGGTGTCGCACCGAGCAGGAAACCACTTTTTAAATCTTGTGATATATCGCCGGCCATCGACGCCGCGACGCAGACAATTGTCCCAATTGTCAGGGCCGTGACCTTGCCCGTGAGGTCGGTCCAGCCGAGCAGTTTAAAAACAACTCCCACGCCGAGCAGCGTGACAATCGCCATTCCCGAAGTCGGGTTGGAAGACACGCCAATCATCCCCACAATACGCGACGAAACTGTGACAAAACAAAAGGAGAACAGGGTGATGGCCAGGGCGCTCAAAAATCGCATTAGAGGAAAAGTGCCTTCGCCGATGATTCCGGGAATAAACGTCACAGCGGCGATAACCAAAGTTACACCGATGAACACCCATTTCAGTGAAAGGTCCTGCTCGGTCCTCAGTTTACCCGAACTCAGCGCGGCTGCGCTCGATCGGATCTCCCTGACACCGATCTTGAGCGATTCAATCATGGTCGGAATAGACTTGAATACAGTGATGATTCCGGCGGCGGCCACGGCGCCGGCGCCAATAATCCGGATATAACCCTCCCAGATCTGTTTCGCCGACAGTTCGCCGATGGTGGTTACCGACTGGTCAAGTCCCTTGGACCGGAGGTATTCCAGCGTTGTGTCTCCGATCACGGCTTCGCCGAATTGCCAGGCTATAATCGGAATCAGCACAACCCAGGAGATCAGACCGCCGCTGACCATTATGGATCCGATCCGGCGGCCGAGAATATATCCCACGCCGAGCAGTGCCGGAGTTGTGGAAATGCCAATAACGGCCTTGTTGATCAGCGGTACCTTCAGCTGGACCTTGTCGGGCCACAGGTACAATAACGAAAGCAACCCCTTGTAAACCGCACCCAGCCCCAGACCCACAAACACGTTTTTGGCGCCGGCCCCCACCTCGGACGCGGCGATCAGCACTTCGGCGGCCGCGGTACCTTCTGGATACGGCAGGTTTCCGTGTTCCTTTACGATCAGAAACTGCCGGAGCGGCACCATAAACAGGATACCCAGGGTAGCGCCGCACATCCCCAGGAGTGTCAGTTGTAACAGCGATGGTTCGTATCCCCATATAAAAAGAGCGGGGATCGTAAAAATAACGCCCGACGCGATCGACGAACTGGCGGAGCCGCCGGTCTGGGAGATATTGCACTCCAGTATCGTTGGCCGGCCAAAAATCGGTGTCAGCAGCCTAAGAATCGCAACGGATACCACCGCAAGTGGTATCGCCGTGCTGATCGTGAGCCCTACCCGAAGCCCCAGGTAGGCGTTGGCGCTGCCAAATACGGCGCCCAGTATCACACCCAGGACGACTGTTTTGACGTTAAAGTCTTTCATCCGAGTTTCGGGCGCAACGAACGGCTGGTGTTCGGCAACTTTCTGTTCAGCCATATTGAAAAACCCTTCCGTTGCGGGTGGCGGGAGCCGGGCCGACCGAGACCGGCCCGATTACGAAAGTCCAACTATATCAACAAATTCTGTCAGCAAAAAGCCAAATCCGGAATCCAGTTTAACCGGGGAGCAGGGACCCGATTTCCGCTTCCACCGCTTCCAGAATCTCGCACGATTTGACCACTTCTTTCATCTTTGTGTGGTCCGGATACAACGGCCGGTCCACGTCCAGAAAATCAACGTGTTTGCGGATCGTTTCCCGGGCCTTCCGGACGCCTTTTCCGGGTTCGAACTCACGCAGGTCCAGCGCCTGGGCGGCGGCCATAAATTCGATCCCCAGGACGCCGTATGCGTTGTCCAGGATCTGTCCGTTCTTGATCGCCGTATTCATGCCCATTGACACAAAATCTTCCTGGTCCGCCGCCGCGGGGATGGAATGGGTCGACGCGGGTGCGGACAGGATCCGTTGTTCCACGATGAGCGAATCGGCGGTGTACTGGCTGAGCATCATGCCGCTGTACATCCCCGCGCCGCGGGTGAGAAAATCCGGCAATCCGGCGCTCAGCGCAGGGTTGAGAAGCCGGTTGAGACGGCGCTCGGAAAGCACACTCACTATTGTAGTTGCCTGTCCGGCAATCTCCATGGGGAGTGAAACCGGCGTCCCCTGGAAGTTGGCACCGGTCAGAGTCAGGTTCTCATCCGGGAAAAATATGGGGTTGTCGCCGACACCGTTGAGCTCGATTTCGACCTGACTACGGGCATATGCGACGGCGTCGTGGGCGGCGCCGATCACCTGGGGGCTTGAACGCATTGAGTAAGCGTCCTGGACGCGCGTCTTGTGTTTGCCGGTGAGAAGGTCGCTGCCGCCGATACACTTGATGATGGCGCGGGCGCTGCGAATCGCGCCGGAAAACCCACGGACCTCGTGGAGGCGGGAGTCGTATGGCTTCATGTTGGCGAGCAGGGCTTCGAGCGACATCGCGCACGCGATCTCCGCCTGCCGAAGCCACCTGTCAATGTCGTAGACGTGAAGAGCGCTCATTGCGGTCAGCACGTTGGAGCCGTTTATCACGGCCAGACCGTCGCGGGCCTCCAGACCCGGTTGCGGGATGCCGGCTTGCTCCAGAGCCTCGGCGCCGGCAAGAAGCTCACCCTTATACCACGCCTTGCCTTCTCCCATCATCAGAAGAGCGATCTGGGACATCGGGGCCAGGTCGCCGCAGGCGCCCACGGACCCTTTCTGGCACACAAACGGCGTAACACCGCGGTTCAGCATCTCCACCAGCGTCTGGGTGATCTCCGGGCGGCATCCCGAGTGTCCATGGGCGTGAACGTTGATTCGACCAACCATCGCGCCGCGTACGTATTCTTCCGGCGCCGGATCTCCGATACCCGCCGAATGGTTGTAAATGAGGTATTTTTGAAAATTTTTAACCTGGTCTTCGTCCAGGACCATTTCGGAAAACTCTCCGATGCCCGTGTTGACGCCGTACATGATTTCACCGGCGGCGATTTTTTCTTCCAGCATGACCCGGCAGCGCTGTATGCGTTCGAGCGCGCTGTCCGCGAGTTCCACTTTTTCGCCGTGCCGGGCGATTCTGGCGACCTTGTCGGCGGTCAGACCGGCTCCGTCGAGCGATATAGTCATGGTTGTTCTCCTTGTTATTAGAAGAGTACGCCATCCGGGGGCGCAGGTACGATATGAGGTTAATACGGGCCATTGTACATGAAATCCGGCCCGTTCAAAACACCAAACCCCGCCGTAATTTCCAGCCACCAGAAGGCCCGATTTTGTGATAGAATGCACGTATTCAAGGCGGTCGGGCGACGACCCGGTATGTATTAATGTGCCGCCGAGGCGGCTGAAACTCGAAACGTCCGTAATACGACGACGGTGACTCTGTTGAGACGGAGCGCCGTCTTTTTCCAACTAAGTAAAAATGTTCGAATTCAAACCTTTCGAAGAAATGACCCCCGAGGACTACGCTACCGTTGGCCTTAAGGTCGGCCTTGAGATCCATCAGCAACTGCTCACCGACAAGAAACTCTTCTGCAGATGCCCGGCGGCAAAATACGACAAACATTTTGATTCGGAAATCCTGAGGCACATGCGGCCGACCCTGTCGGAACTGGGCGAATACGACGGCACAGCCCTGATGGAGTTCAAAACAAAAAAGAATATAATTTACCGTATCAATCGAGACAGCGTGTGTACCTATGAAATGGACGACACGCCGCCGTTTATGATCAATGAACAGGCACTGGACATCGCGCTCGAAGTGGCAATGATGCTCAACCTGAACCTGGTCAACGAACTCCACATTGCGCGCAAGCAGTACCTCGACGGCAGTATTCCCACCGGTTTCCAGCGAACCACCATCGTGGGGGTCGAAGGCTGGATACCGTTTAAGGGTAAAAAAATCGGCATTTATCAGCTCGGACTGGAAGAGGATGCGTGTCGTGAGGTTTCCGATATTGGTCACGAACGCGTCTATCTGATGGATCGGCTGGGTATGCCGCTCATTGAGCCGGTAACCCATCCCGACATGCGCACTCCGCAGGAAGCGGCTGAGGTGGGTCAATTGCTCAGGCGCCTGCTTCGCTCGGCGGGTAAGGTTCGTACTGGCCACGGAGCCACGCGGCAGGACGTAAACGTAAGCGTGGAGGGCAGCCCCCGAAACGAGATCAAGGGAGTGCCCAGTATCAGACGAATTCCGAGGCTGGTCTACAACGAGGCCATGCGCCATTGGAACCTGCTGCGAATCAGGCAGTTGCTGGTGGACCGGGGAATTACCACGGAAACATTTCAGGCCGATGTGTTTGACGTTACGGACGTCGCGGCGGAGACGGGGTTTGATCCGATCCGGCGGGCTGCACTCAAGGGGGCCGTCGTTCGCGCCGTAAAACTGATCGGGTTCGCCGGCATTCTCCAGGAAAAAGTACAAACCGGTACCGTGTTCGCCGACGAGCTCTCGGACCGCGTGCGCGTGATTGCATGTCTCAACACCCTGCCGAATATCGTCCATACGGACGACCCCGAGATAACGCTGATGGAACACCACTGGGAATCAGTTCGCTCGATCTGTCAGGCGGGTAAGAATGACGCCGTTGTCCTCACGTGGGGCAGTTTGGAAGACGCGGAATGTGGCGCCCGCGAAATTGAAATCAGGGTCCGGGAAGCGACTGAGGGTGTGCCCAATGAGACTCGCCAGGCACTGAAGGACGACACCACGGCTTTCGAACGAATCCTGCCCGGACCGGACCGCATGTACCCGGACACCGATCTGCCCCCGATGCCCTTGTCGAGAGAGCGAGTAATAACGATTCGGAAAGGTGTCCCGGAGCCGGTGTGGGAACGCCGGGCGCGCCTCGAAAAACTGGGATTATCGCCGGACGTGGTTGACAAAATGGAATTATCAAACCGATTGAACGTGTTTGACGCCGCTGTCAACGAACTGGGGATCGACGCGAAGCTGGCTGGCGAACTGCTAGGCCGCAGATTTCGCTGGTTCAAACGCACCGGAGTGGATACATCCAGACTGCGTGACGCGACGATTCTGGCGTTGTTTCGCGCTTACCGGGATAAAAAAGTCACGCGGGAAGGGTTGATCCCACTGCTCAAGCTGTTGACAGCTGAAGACGCGGAAATCGGAAGCAGCGATGACGTAATCTCAGATGTGCTTGCCGCGTTGAACGTAAACCCGCTGGGCGAAGATGATCTCAAACAGAAAATCGAAAAAGCAGTCGAAGAATTCGAGTTCGGTGAACTGCGGCGTCCGGAGACGGCGCACCGCTACATCATGGGACTGTTGATGGAAGACCTCGCGGGAAACGCAGGAGGTACACAGGTATCGCATCTTCTGGAAGAAGCGCTGGTCGCGAAGAGAGGAGGGGAGAGCCGATGACGGACAAAGAAAAAT
>CAYUDF010000200.1:0-5958 GCA_964443465.1 uncultured bacterium | reverse complement strand
CGCTCCTGCCCATGGCCGTTCTCACCGTTGTTGTTTACCACAGCGTCAAGGTGATCCACCGATTGTTCGAAAGTGTGCAGGAGAAGTTTGCCTCGATCAATTCGAGGGCGCAGGAAAATCTCAGCGGTATCCGCGTGGTCAAGGCGTACACGCGTGAGAAACACGAAACGGAGCAGTTCACGGAACTGAGCCAGTCTTACGTCGACCACAACATGAAGTTATTTCGCATCCAGAGTCTTCTGAGGCCTCTGCTGTTTACCGTGGCGGGATTCGGCGGGCTGTTTCTGCTCGGTATCGGCGGCAAGCAGGTGATCGACGGGCAGATCACCCTCGGTACTTTTGTCGCGTTTAACGGGTATCTCGGCATTCTTATATGGCCGACGATTGCGATCGGCTGGGTCATGAACATCATACAACGCGGTCTGGCGTCGATGTCGCGCATGAATGTTGTCCTGGAATCCCAACCGCAGATCGTCAGCGAGGAACCGCCATGTTCGGCCGCCGAAGGCCACGCCATCGAATTTGAAAACGTGTCATTTGCCTACAGTCCCGACGGCCGGCGTGTGATCGACGGAGTGAATCTTCGAATCGAGGACGGCGAGACGATTGCCATCGTGGGGCCCACGGGAGCGGGTAAGTCGACTTTGATTTCGCTCCTGTTGCGGTTTTACGACCCCATTGAGGGGACGGTGAGGATCGGCGGGTGTCCGGTCAAACACATTCCTCTCGACGAGCTGAGGAGCGGAATCGGTCTGGTGCCCCAGGATATTTTTCTGTTTTCCGACACGATCCGGGAAAATATAGCGTTCGGTGCGCCACAACTGGAGGATCCTGTGCTGCACGTCGTGGCCGATACGGCTTCAATACAGGAAGAGATCAACGGTTTTCCCCGGGGTTTCGAATCAAAGATCGGTGAGCGCGGCATCAACCTGTCCGGCGGCCAGAAGCAGCGGGTGGCGATCGCGAGGGCACTGGCGCGTGATCCGCGCATCCTCATACTGGACGACGCGCTGTCGAGTGTCGATACCAACACGGAAGAACGGATACTCACGTCGATGCGGGGTGATTTTGCCCAGAGGACATCGATAATCATTTCGCACCGCGTTTCCACCACGATGGAAGCCGACAGGATCGTGGTGCTCGACGACGGACGCATCGTGGAACAGGGAACACACGACGAACTGGTTGTGCTGGGTGGTATCTACTCCGACATGTATCACAAACAGCAGATCGAAATCGACCTGGAGACGGGATGACGGACTACATTCAGGCGGACGAGGTACAGGAGCGCTCGTACGACTCCACGTTGATGCGCAGGATACTGCGGTACCTGCGTCCGTACCGCCGTGCGGTCGGTTTCAGTATCCTGTTGCTGGTATTCGTGTCGATGTTTCAGCTGGCACCGCCTTACCTGACCAAGCTGGCCATCGACCACTACCTGGCGCCGGATTCGACATTGACGGTCGCGGCGCGCTACGCCGGGCTGTGGAAGCTTCTCGGTGTGTTTGCCGCCACGCTGTTGCTCGGGTTCGTGGTGAGTTACATCCAGATTTACACGATGAGCTGGGTGGGCCAACGCGTGATGTTTGACCTGCGTGTCCAGCTGTTTCGGCAGATTCAGCGGATGGACGTGACGTTTTTCGATAAAAATCCGGTCGGGCGCCTGATGACACGCCTGACCAGCGACGTCGAAGTTCTCAACGAGATGTTCACGTCGGGTGTGGTGGCCATATTTCTGGATATTTTCACACTGGCCGGCATCATTGTGGTTCTGTGTTACCTCAATATCAAGCTGGCGTTGATCACTTTTACGGTACTTCCACTACTCTACCTGGTTGCGCACCTGTTTCGGCTGCGAGCCAGGAGCTCCTACCGGAAGGTCCGGGTGCGGCTGGCGGCGCTTAATACGTTTCTGCAGGAAAACGTGACGGGCATGAGCGTGGTCCAGATGTTCAACCGCGAACGGGCACAACTGGATAAATTCGGAAAGCTGAACGGCAAGCTCTACGAGGCCCATATCATGTCAGTGATGGCGTACGCGGTGTTTTTCCCGACAATTGAACTGTTGAGCGCGGTGGCCATTGCGTTGATTCTTTTTTATGGTGGCAGCGGTGTCATCGAGGGCGCGATGACTTTTGGAGCGCTGGTCGCGTTTATCCAGTACGCGCAACGGTTTTACCGGCCGATCAGCGACCTCAGTGATAAATACAACATCCTGCAATCGGCGATGGCCTCCAGCGAGCGTATCTTTTCCCTGCTCGACCGCAATCCCGGTATCAGCAGTCCGTCCGACCCGAAACCGGCGCCCGTGGGTCCCGCCGAGGTCGAATTTGACGGGATCAGTTTTTCCTACAACAAGGGCGAAGAGGTGCTCCACGACGTCAGTTTTCGCGTGGGAAAGGGGGAAAAGGTCGCTATCGTGGGGTATACCGGCGCAGGAAAAACAACCATCATCAGCCTTCTCTCCCGTTTTTACGATGTAAACAAGGGACGTGTGCTGGTCGGTGGTCGGGATATCCGAGAGTACGATCTGACCGGCTTGCGCGGCTATATCGCCACCGTTCTCCAGGATGTGTTTCTGTTTTCGGGCAGTGTGGCCGATAACATCACGCTGGGTAACAGGGACATCGATGAGTCGACCATGCGCGAGGTTTCACGCTACATAAACGCCGAAAAATTTATACAAAAGCTGCCCGACGGTTATGCGCAGAACGTCGGAGAACGGGGCCGGTCGCTGTCGGTAGGCGAACGCCAGTTGTTGTCTTTTGCCCGGGCGCTGGTGTACGACCCGCAGTTGCTCGTTCTGGACGAAGCGACGTCCAGCGTGGATACCGAAACGGAGTACCTGGTGCAGGACGCGCTTAAAAAATTCATGGCCGGCCGCACCGCAATCGTGATCGCCCATCGGCTCTCAACGATTCGTTACGTGGACCGGATCATCGTTTTGCACAAGGGGTGTGTTATCGAGGAAGGTACGCACAGGGAATTGCTGGAACGTGGCGGCCACTACTCCAAGCTGTATGAACTGCAGTTTCGGGACCAGGAGAAAAACGTGTACTAATGCGGTTGAACTGCTATCCTTTGTATTATGCGCGCCGTTGATTTTGTTCTTGAGACTGTATCCCACTTTGCCCGCGGTGTCGAAGGTCCACCGCCGGGGGTGCCGTTTCACGCCGACGCAGAGTTCGAGACCGATCTGGTCGCGTTGTGCCAGCATCACCAGCTGAGCAGTTTCGTATCGGATTCTTTTGACAAACTGGCACTTCCGCCCGCCATATCCCGGATCACAATTGCCCGTATCAAACACTACGCCGGACTCACAGAACAGTTGCGCCGCCGCCGGCTGTCGGCCGCACGACGCGTGATGGTTGCCATGGAAACGGCCGGAGTACGGGTCGCCGTGCTGGGAGACGTCGACATGGCGTGCCGGGACGACCGGACGGGTGAATTGCGGCCGGTCGACGTGATCGATTTGATGATCGACGAAAACCAGTGGATGGAGGCGGTCGGAGTGCTGCGGGAATCCGGTTTCGTGCGCACCCGGGTACAACCCCATCTGGCGGGTTCGCCGCCGCCGCGGGGCGAAAGTGAGGAAAACCAATCGCCACCGGCGGCTACTACCGACAAGGCCGCGGCTGACGCGTTGAGATACCATCAGTATTTTGCGCCCCTGCTGATGCACAACCACGCCGGCGACCTTGTGCAGTTGCGGTTTCGTGTGATCGATATTGCACATCCACACCGAACAAACGTGGCGTGGGACCGGATCGGGACGATTGACGTCGACGGCGAAGCAGTGCCCGCGCTCTGCCCGGAAGACGAACTGATACAAACCGTTATTTCGCTCGGGGCCGAGGGGTTCGTGGACCTGCTCAGGACGCTGGACGCCGGCCGGTTGTTGAGCCGCTTGTCTCCGCCGATCGACTGGGATTATATTACGTGGAGACTGAAGGCAAAAGGTATGTACCCGGCGTTTTATTTTACGCTGGAGCACATTTGCGCGACGTTACACATCCCGAGGGCTACCGAATCGCTCGAGCGGCCGTCCGCGTGGCGCCGTTGGGTGTTTCACCGGTGGTGGAAACCGGGTGACGCCGACTACAGCGGAGAAACGGAACCGTGGGGGGGACGGTTTTCATTCGGCCTGATCGAGTGCGGCGGACCGTTGTCCAAACTGTTGTGGTTGCGGCGGGCGTTGTTTCCGAAGTCGGCCTGGGTACGGTCGGTTTACGGCCGACCCGCCAACCTGTGGCTTCGTCTGAAATTTCTGCACGACGTTCGAAGCGGCCGCTGGCGCCGGTCGGCGAATCCCGCACGGTCGGTAGCGGAAATTTCCGGTCTGCACCGAAGTCACGAATAACCCGTTTTACTCCAGACGTGAATTTCAAAGACGACACATCACCCGACGTTATCGTGGATACCACAGGGACATTCTGTCCCGTTCCCATCATCAAACTGTCCGAAGCGATCAGAAATATCGACGAGGGCGGTGTTGTGGAACTGGTATCGGACGACGCGGCAATTGAGCTCGATCTGCCGGCGTGGTGCCGGAGTACCGGTCACCATGTGATCGGTGAATCGAAAGAAGGAAAGAAGTATACCTACCGTGTGCGCAGAAAACAGGTGAAGCGGTAGGTCAGTTGGTCTCCACCAGACTGGTGATCAGCGACTCTGCTTCCTGAATCCGCTTGTGCGCAACCTGCATGATGTCTTCGAGGGACGAGTCGTCCAGTTTATATTTCCGGAACACATCCTTGCTCAGCGAGTTGGCGAAACTGTCGTTTCCGAGTCCCACGCAGATGGCGTTTGAAAGCGCGTTTCCTATGTGAGTAAATGCGCACACGTCGGGGGTCGCACTGGCGAGTTGGGGCTCGTGGTGGAATTTAATGGCGTCAACCAGTACGGGAGGGAATTTCCACTGGCGGGCCAGTTTTCCGCCGATGAGTCCGTGGTCCATTCCGATGATCTCCTGCTCCGCTTCTACAAAAGTTTTGCCGCTTTCAACCAGCTTGAGAATCTGGTCCAGATCGGTTTCCACGTATTCGGAGAGCACCAGTTTGCCTACGTCGTGCAGCAACCCCGCGGTGTATGAAGCCTGCGCGAATTCGGGAGCATACTTGTTGGCCGCGATTTCGGCCGAGATCGCGCAGCCCTGCGAGTGGCGCCACATGTCGACGCCCGTCAGGCCATAACCCTGTGCGTCTTTTTTGAAAAAAACGGCGGTACCCAGCGCGATGACCATCTTGTAAACCGATTTGAAACCGATCAGCACAACGGCGTTCCGAAGCGAAGAAACCTGTTTTGACAGCCCGTAATAGGACGAATTGCACAGCTTCAGCAGTTTTGCGGTCAGTGCCTGGTCCTTTTCGATCAGCGCGATGATTTCGGCTATGTCGGAGTCGGGATTGGACGTCAACTCGATCAGATCCGTAATGACAGATGGCATGGACGGCAATTGATCGATATTCTTGATAAGTTCACGAATACTCGGCATAAAAACCTCACGCGGGCCGGTTTGAATTGTAATTTTGGGCACGTGGACTGTAAGGATCTGCAACTCCGGCCGTCCCCTTATCAGGGGCGGCACTGCTGATAACGCTGACCTTGCTCCAATTTAAAGTTATCGGCTGTATTTACTGTCGCTTTACCGTAAAATGACGGTGCCGGGGCCGGAGCCGGATAAAAATATAAAGTTGTAACATGCTGTTATTAAGGAGTTTATAGCTTGAAATCGCGAGAAGAGGTCCGGTTAACGTCGTTCGCCACCTGCGCTGGCTGAGCGGCGAAGTTCAGCGCGGCGGGCCTGCGCAAGATATTGGAAAAAATGCCGATCGGAACGGATGAGCGGGTGCTCGTCGGACACACCGGATCGGACGATGCCGGCGTGTATCGTATTTCGGATGATACCGCCCTGGTTTTGACCGTCGATTTCTTTCCGCCGATCGTGGACGACCCGTT
>CAYUDF010000199.1:0-5968 GCA_964443465.1 uncultured bacterium | reverse complement strand
GTCGTAGAAGTATGTCGCATCCACCACCACGGCGAAGTAATCGTTGATGAACGCAAAAAAACCAAGGGCTCCTTCGCCCGTCACGGCATCGTTGAGGGCGGGATCGACTGTGCCGGTATCCCATTCCCACTTCGAGTAGCCCCCGCCGATACGGATGAACGGACTGACGTTGGCGTCCGGGATCGGGATGAGAGTCAATTCCGCAAGGTATCTCTGGGTGGTGATTGCCGTATTTTCCTGGGCAACCCGGTCGTACACCAGGCCGCCGCCCAGGGTCCACTTTTCGGCAACGAAGTAAGAGCCGCGAAAGGTCACCTGAAAACTCTCAATCCTGTCCTGGTCCTTTTCCAGGCTGACGGATGAAAAACCGGCGTGGCCGCCGAGAATCGAGTCTCCGGGGCGGTTGGAAACATCAACCGCCAGCACGGGCTGGTACATACAGATGAATAGCAGCATCAATCCGCAAATTGTCGTAATTTTCATTTGAGAAACCTCGGGAAATTGCAGGTGAACACGGCAGGGGTATTGTAAGCGTAGCGGAAACACAGCCGAGATTAAAGCCCAAATCGCCGTTTCGGGCGCGATTCCGCGTAAATGCCGTAACGATTCCAAGTTGACTATCGTTAAGTCGTCGCGTATTGTTTTTTGCTACGAGACCTTAATGTATTAGAATAACTCGTATACCCTGAGGACGTTGCGATAGCAACGCCGGAAGGGTACAGAGACCTCATCAAGATAAACATTTTATTTCAGATGGAGAAAGGGGACCGAAGTGCGTCGTCTCATCCCGATAATAATGATATGTGTAATGGTATTGGCCGCGATTTCCACGACGTCTTCCGCGCAGGAAAAAGAGAGAGGACGGATGTGGTATTTGAAGGGGTCGTTCGGCATGGCCGGGCAGGATCTGAGCGATCTGGAAACAGCGCTCAGGGAAGAAAAACAGTCCTGGGCTGACCAGGGAATCGACCTCAGCACGTACGCCAACAATTTCGACAATGTGTGGGACTACCGGATCGAGACGGGCGCCGTGATCTTCAAATCTTTTACACTGGGGCTCGCGTTCAGCTACCAGCCGCGGGGAGAGGACCAGCAGATAGCCGGTGTCGCGCCCCAGGACCAGATCCGAATCGCCGAAACAGTAGAGATCAACTACTACGCGATTCTGGCAGTTCTGCAATACCGGTTCCCGGGCAAACACAATTTCTTTGTCGGCGCCGATGGCGGGTGGGGCAACGGACGGTTCAAGCAGAGCACCACTGCAACGGCAACCCTGAACCCGGACTGGAATATGACGGCCAATGGCGATTATTCCGGTGACAATTTTGTGTACGGGTTCTCCGGCGGCTACCAGTACGAGTTCCTCAACGGGCTTCTGGTGTATCTGGAGCTCGGTTATGAAGTGAGGGACCTGGGGACCTTTACCGGCTCGACCACGTCGACAAATACGGATATCGTTCCCGAATACAGCGGCACTTACAATGTCAACGGTGAAGACATAAACTTCGACTACAGTGGCCCGTTCCTCGCGCTCGGGATCGGGTTTACCGGCCCTTATTAGAATAGATTGCTTTCCGAACGAGACGCCGCGGGCACGGGACGGCTCAAGAAGCTTTCCGGGTTCGCGGCGTCATCCGCATTAACCTTCCCAGCGAGAACAGCGTCCTTTTTAACCAGCCCGTCATGTCTTCCAGTATCGTTGTAGTGGTCGGCAGCAGTACCGACGTGAGAAACGTTGATACCAACAGCCCCCCGATAATCACCAGGGCCATGGAATAGTAGTAAACACCGGCCAGGTCGGGTTTCTGCACAACAATAGGCACGAGGCTGACCAGTGTTGTGATTGCCGTCATCAGGATCGGCCGCAGACGTTCGCGCCCGCCCCTTATCATGGCTTCGAACCGGTCCATTCCCTGCCGGCGATAACTGTTAATGTGCTCGATCATCACGATCCCGTTGTTCACCACGATACCGATAAGCAGAAGCAATCCAACGGCGGCCGGTTGATCAAAATCGGTACCCGACAGCCACAACGTCCAGAACGCGCCCGACAGCGCAAACGGGAGTGCCACCATCAGCGCGATCGCCTGACGGACCGACTCGAACAACGACGCCATTACGGCAAACACCAGAAGGAGCGCCAGCAACAGGTTCACCAGAAATTCCTTTGATTTCTCGGCCTGGCGTTCCTGCCAGCGTCCGAACGTCCACGTGTACCCGTAAGGCAGTTCCATACCGTCCATCATCTCTCGCACGGGCCCCATGTACTGGTCGCGGTTGCCCTCTTCGTAGCGCGCGCCAACCCAGATACTGGTAAGCCGGTTGTCCCTGTGTATGTTTTCAGAGCCCTGTACCTGTTTAAATTCGGCGATGGAAGCCAG
Organism: uncultured bacterium; assembly: GCA_964443465.1. GTDB lineage: Bacteria > Krumholzibacteriota > Krumholzibacteriia > WVZY01 > JAKEHA01 > CAYUDF01. The sequence continues at coordinate 3,587 of CAYUDF010000199.1, read as the reverse complement.
CGGTATTTTTTCGCCGTCGTCGGTCCAAAGAGGCAGGTTGCGTAACTGTGCTACCGTTTCATCCTCGGTCTCGTCGAGGGTCAGACGCATTTCCCTCTCTCCGTCCTCGGTGCGGAAGCGTTGCAGCCGTCGTCCCCGATACGTAAGCCCCACAACTTCGGCGGGCTGCATCGGCGATACCCCGAGCCGGGAAGACAGCTCGCGGTCCAGTTCGACGTGGATTTCCTGGCCGCTTTCCTCGCGGCCGGCAAACGGTTCGACCAGGCCGGGGATCGCCCCGAGCCGTGATTTGACGTCTTCGGCCAACTCGGCAAGAACTTCCGAATCTTCCCCCACCAGCTGAAACGCAACCCGCTTACCGCGGTCGTGGCGCCAATGCTGGCGGTTTTCCATGACCTCCAGTTTTACTCCCGCGTATTCGGGGAGGACCTCGCGCAGGCGGTGGCGAACGTGCGTGATATTTTCTTCGTTGGCCTCACCCTCATGGAGATATATGCGGGTCAGCGTCCACCTGTCGCTCCAGAAGCTGTAGATCGAACGCGCCTTGAAGTCTTCGCGATACGGTTCCAGCACCGCTTCGACCTTGTTGACGTATTCTTCTTTTTTCTCGAGGCTGGGTTCCTCGCTGAAGTCATAACGCACCTGCACAAACATCTCTGTTTCGCTGGCGTCAAACGCCTTGTCCACTTTCATGAACGGGTATACCGCTGAGGCAATGACAACCATACCGATCACCGGCGTGAGCCAGCGATGGCGCAACATGAACCGTAACATCCCCTCGTATTTTTGCTCCGTCCGAATCAACGCCTTCGATTTCGGTCTCGGCCGCGACTTGATGAACCACGATGTCGCCATCGGGATCAGCGTCTGGCTGATGAACAACGACGCGAGCAGCGTGAGACAGACGGTAATGCCCAGTTCCTTGAGATAAATATTCATCTCGCTGGGTTTGTTGAAGATCAGCGGGATAAATACAATGACCGACGTAAACGTCGCCGCGATAACAGCTGTGGACACTTCCCTGGCGCCCAGTTTTGCCGCCTTCTTCTGATCGTCTCCCAGTTCCTGGTGACGAAATATGTTTTCGATCACAACCACGGCATTGTCTACCAGCATACCAATGCCGACAATCAGCCCCAGCAGCGTGAGTGTGTTGAGCGTTTTACCCTGCGCCCAGACCAGGCCACAGGTGACGATCAACGAAAACGGTATACACATGACCGACACCATTGTGGTCGATACACGCCGCAGAAACAGAAACAACACGATCGACGCGAGGATGGCGCCGAACACACCGGTAAACAGAAGGTCCTTGAGCGTTCTCTTTATCTCGCGCCCCTGGCTGAACCACACCAGAAAGTTCACACCCTCCAGCTCCGGATCGGAATTCATTTCGGCGATCCGCGTTTCGATCGCCTGGCAGACCTCGACGGTGTTGGCCTTGGCCTCCTGGCTCACCGTGATTCCGATGGCGAAGTTGCCATCGAGATGACGGCCGTATTCCAGCGGCGGTTCTTCATAAACAACATTCGCGACGTCACCGAGGCGTAACCCGTCCGAACGAATCGGCAGGTCGCGGATCTCGCGAACATCGTTAAAGGTCCCAACCGTCCGGAGCGTAAACTGCCGGTCCTGGTCGTGAATGCGCCCCAGCGACTGGTCAAAGTTGCCCGATTGCAACAACGTGACGACGCTTCGAATATCGATGCCGTGCGCCTCCAGCCGTCCCAGGTCGAGGTTAATCCGGATTTCCCGCGGGTTGACGCCATCCAGACGCACCTGGGCAACACCCGGAACCCGTTCAATGGGTTTGACGATTCGACGTTCGAGCAGATCCCAGCTCTCGCTGAGGTTTCGTTTGGATGACAACCGTCCTTCGATGATCGGCATGTCCGCTTCGCGCGAATCCCAGTTGCTGCTCACCGAGATGTCGCCGATGTCGTCGGGTAACTCCCCGCGAATCCGGTCGAGCTTTTCCCACACTTCCACACGCGCAATCTGCATATCGGTGGACCAGTCGAACTCCAGCCGGACCATCCCGCCGTCGTCACCACAACGCGACCACATGCTCTTAAGCCCCTTCACGGAACCAAGGGCGTCTTCCGCCGGCCGGACCACCATTCGTTCGATCTGGTCGGGCGAAGCGTTCTCATACGGAAAACGAACGAACACGTAAGGCTCTTCGTAGTCGGGCATAAACGCCAGTGGCAGCTTGTTCAGCGCCACCAGACCCAGTACCACCAAGCTAACGATGATCATCAGTGTGGTCACGTGGCGTTTGATCGCCAGTTCGGGCAGCGTCATGCAGGAACTCCTTGTGTCGGCTCGGGTGCTTCTTCGTCTACTTCGGCGGAAACCCTGGTCGGGATCGCCATGTAGGCAGCGGGAATAACAACCAGCGTAAGCAATGTACTGAAGGCCAGCCCCGACGCAACGGTGATCGCCAGCGGCGAGCGCAACTCCGCGCCTTCACCCCAGGCTACGGCCATGGGTAGAAGGGCGAGTATCGTGGTCAGGGTTGTCATCAGAATAGGCCGCAGTCGCACATGGCCCGCGTGAACCACCGCTTCGAATTTTCCGAGGCCCGCCCGGCGAAACCGGTTGATCGCGTCGATCAATACGATCGCGTTGTTTACGACGATGCCAATCAGCATTATCGCACCGATAAGAACAATCACTGTGATCGTGGTTCCCGTCGCCATCAACCCCGCCACCACACCAACCAGCGCGAGTGGAATAGTGAAAAGTACAATAAACGGATGCAGAAACGATTCAAACGTGGCCGCCATAACCAGGTACACCAGAAATATCGCCAGCACCATCGCGAAGCGCAGACTGGCAAAGGACACCTGCATCTCGCGGTTTTGTCCTCCCAGTTCTGTAACAACTCCGCTCGGTGGCGGCACCTCATCCAGTTTCGCCTGAATATCCTTCACCACTCCACCGAGGTTGCGTCCCTTGAGGTTGGCTGTGATAACCGCGGCTCGTTGTTGTTGCAGGCGGTGGATTTCGGCCGGTCCCCGGTCCAGGTGAACATTGGCCACCGACATCAGTCGGATCGGCTGGCCATCGGGGCCGGGCAACACCAGGTTGCGGACATCGCCGGCCGTCGCTCGATTTTCCTCGATATTACGGATGCGTATGTCGATCTGCCGGTCTTCTTCCTTGAACCGGGTCGGCACAACACCCTGGACCCGGTTCTTCAGAGTCTCGGACAGGACACCCATGTCCAGACCGAGAGTGGCCAGTTTCGCCCGGTTAAAAACAACCTGCAGTTCGGGATTGCCCGCCTCCAGCGACGAGCGCACATCCACCATTCCGGGTACGTCGGAAAGCACGTTGGCCAGTTCCAGCGAATAGTCGCGGAGTTGTTCCAGATTTTCCCCGAACAGCACGACTTCAACGGGCGTTTTGAGGCTGAAGTACGATGGCCGCCCGAACTTGACTTCCAGATCGGGTATCACCGCGAAACTCCTGCGGAGGTTCTCGATCGTGACCGCTTCTCCGGAATCATCGCCTCGGTCTTCCATGACGATATTCAACTGCCCCAGGTGCTCGCCCTTTGTGTTGAGCGACACGCCGCCGGT
>CAYUDF010000198.1:0-5976 GCA_964443465.1 uncultured bacterium | reverse complement strand
TCGAACCCGCGTCCGAAGAAGCAGCTACGCCAGCATCTACGTGTGTAGTCCGCGGTATAATCTCATCTCCCGCACCTACCACGAACAGAAGAGATCGGGAGACCAGCCCGTAAAGTTTCGCGTTTGGAGCCCGGGCATACTCCTTACGCTAGTCCCCAGAATATGACGCCCACTCGCCGACCCTGGAAACCCAACCGGCGGGGGCGGGCAGTCACTTAAGCTGCCAGTGCGACTGGTTCGTCTGCACTTACATTTTGTGTCACAGCGATTAACGAGTTCAGTGACAATGCTCGACACGCAACTAACGCGCCATCATCCCCGTCGAAGCCAGATCGCCCCCACAGAGTGTGATATGCTCAATTAAGATAGCAATAATCCTGCCCGCGGGCAACCGCCGAACCGGCTAATTTATCTCTTTATGGGCATCTACACGGCTATTTGCCCCCGAATTGGGCACAGAATGGGTTGCCCGGCGGCCTGTTTCGCAGTAAACTGCATTTCTCTATCTGACTGATAATCACCATAGGCAATAGCGAAGGAATACCATGATATACGACAACATTCTGCAGGTCGTGGGCAACACCCCAACGGTTCGCCTGAACCGCGTCGGCCAGGAAACCGGCGTGGAATTATACGCCAAGTGCGAGTTTCTCAATCCCGGCGGCTCGGTCAAGGACCGGATCGCCGTACGGATGATCGACGAGCTGGAAAAAGAAGGAAAAATTAACGCCGACACCACACTGATCGAACCAACAAGCGGCAACACGGGCGCGGGCATGTCGATGGTGGCCGCGGTTAAGGGCTACAAGATGCTCATTACCCTGCCGGAGAAAATGAGCAAGGAGAAGCAGGTGGTGATGGAGGCCCTGGGCGCCGAGATCATCCGCACCCCGACCGAAGCAGCGCACGACGCGCCCGAAAGTCTGATCGGGGTCGCCAAACGACTGAATGAGGAGATCGAGAACTCGATCATTCCCGACCAGTACAAGAATCAGGACAACCCGCTGGCCCACTACTACGGTACCGGCGCGGAAATCTGGGAGGACTTCGGCAAGTCGCTCGACATGGTCGTGCTGGGAGCGGGCACCGGCGGCACAATCGCCGGCGTGGCAAAATACCTGAAGGAAAAGAATCCGAACATTATCATCGTGGGCATCGACCCCGAAGGTTCGATACTGGGCGGTTGCCCCGATGTGTTCACCTACCACGTAGAGGGCATTGGTTACGACTTCATACCCGAGGTGATGGAATACGACAACATCGACGACTGGATCTACTCCAACGACGAAAACGGTTTCCGTTACGCACGGCGATTGATCCGCGAAGAGGGTCTACTGGTCGGTGGCAGCTCGGGATCAGCGGTGTGGGGCATGCTCGAAGCGATCAAGAAGTACCCCAACGTGAAAAAAGCGCTGACGATACTGCCCGACTCGATCCGGAACTACCTGACCAAGTTCGTAAACGACGACTGGATGAAGGAACACGGCTTCCCGATCGACGACTGATCTACGGGCAAGGCGTGCAACTGGAGCACCGCGTACCCGACAGCGTCCACGTACCGTAAAAATTCACTGTATATGTGCCGGCGCCCGCTCCGGTGATGACAACCGTCGCCGACGCGATGTCCCCGGCGCTGCCGACCGACAGCGTTCCACCGAATGTTGTATAGTCCGCTGCCCAGGTCAGATCACCCGCCAGAGTCGCATCGAGACTGACCGTGCTGACGCACGCTTCACCAACGTCCGTAATGGTTTGGCAAAGGTCGTATTCGGTCACATCAATATTATTGAGAACAACGGGCAACGACGCGGCGGCGTTCCGGGTCGAGCTGTTGTACGGCAGAATTGTCTGCTCACAAAATGGCGTAAAGTATATTTCGAGCACGGAAACAATCAGGGTCTTTTTTTCGACGTTCCAGATGGACTCATCGCCGCCGGTGATAATCGCGTCGATCAGTGCTTCAATATACGGATCCAGCTCAGGCGGCAAGGTATTATCGGTTTCCTCGATATCGAAGTCTGTCGCGGTAACAGTCCATTTGCCGTCCGGACTGGTGTAGGTAGTTCCCGGGTCCACAGGATTTTCTTCATCGCCGCAGCCAACCGGGATCACCAGAGCCGCGATCAAGATCACGATCCACGCAGGATTCAAAATGTTTTTCAGCTTGTCCATGTCGGTTCCTTTTGGCTGGAGTTGAACGGTAACGTCTCGACCGCACCGTAAGCCCGAGTATACGACAACAGGACCACATAATCCAGTGGGCCCTGAATCCTCGTTACTCGATCGTCATGAGATCTCCTTATTTGACAGCGGGTTAATGGATCTGCTATATTGTGCCGGTTATGACCACTTCACCGAAGAACAGACCCCCATCCACCGGCCCCAACCGGCTGGACCGCAGCCGCTGCGGTTCGATCCTGGAACTGTGGGATAATACAAACCCGATCGAGATGGAGATCGGCGCGGGCAAGGGCAAGTTTTTGCTGCACCGCGCCGAGATCGAACCCGGCATCAACTTCATCGGTTTTGACTACATCTGGAAGTATCTCAAGATCGGCTGGGCGCGCGCGCAGAAGCGCGATCTCCCCAACCTGCAGTTCTTCAAGGCGGAAGCGGTCGAGCTGATGACCCATCTCACGCCCAGCGAGAGCGTGTCGATCATCCACATCTACTTCCCCGACCCGTGGCACAAACGAAAGCATCACAAGAGACGCTACATGACAACCGAGTTTATACACATGCTACACGACCGCCTGGTCCCCGGCGGCCTGATCGAACTGGCCACGGATAACTTCGACTACTATATGTGGCTCAGGCGAACGCTGGTCGACGCCGGCGAGGATATGTGGTCGGGCAGCCGCACCCACACCAACGAACGGATCCTCAACCCCGAGATCAAAACCAACTTCGAGCTGAAATACGAAGCCGAAGGCCGCGACCTGTATTACCTCGAATTGACAAAATAGGGGTCCCTTTTTTGACTAATCTTGACATTTGTCAAACGGGGGCGTATTGATCAAATAACAAACTTTTTGATCCTGAAAGGAGATTTTGATGAGAATCTGTTTCCCTACCGAGAATGATCAGGGACTGGACGCCAAGCTGGCGGGCCATTTCGGGAGTGCCCCTTATTATACGATCCGGGACACGGAAAAAGAGACCTTTGAGACGGTGAACAACCAGGACCACACCCACGGCCAGTGCGCGCCGGTCGACCGTCTGAAACCCCACCAGCTGGACGCCATTGTGGTGGGCGGTATCGGCAGAAGGGCGTTCATGCTGTTCTCCGACGCGGGGCTCAAGGTGTACATGTCCCACACACGGACGGTCCGTGACGCGTTGTCGGAACTGGATGCGGGAACCCTCCGCGTGCCGGCGTACAACGAACTTTGCGGGGGTCACGGCGACGGTCATCGCGGCGGCGGTGGTTGCGGCTCTTAGATACACGAAATTTAATGACGCGGCCGGGACGGCCAGGCGGGTATGTGTAATCGTCACAAACGATTCCGATCAAACGCGCCTGGCAGCCCCGGCCGCTTTTTGCCTGCTGTATGAAAGAGACGTCGGCTACTTCAGAAGAACAAGCTTGCCAACGCCGCTGTATGTTTCACCCCGCATTCTCAGGAAATAGACTCCGGAACTGACGGACATACCTTGATTGTCGCGTCCATCCCAGGGTACCGCGTGGTATCCGGGGTCGCGCTGTTCATCCATCAGCCGCCGTACGAGTCTTCCAGCGACATCGTAGATTTCCAGTCGCACGCGTTCGTTGGCGGCGAGCTCGAAGCGGATGGTTGTGGTCGGATTGAATGGATTGGGTGCCGCGCCACCAAGCCTTGTCACCTGCGGCAGTTTCTCCAGCTCGGCCCCGGGCGCCTCATAGTAGTAGCGTAACGTTTTGAAAACAAACGTTAGTTCTGCCACCACGTTTTCACCGTTCATGACCTCGATCCAGCCTTCGTACTTTGAATCCGGCTGCGTGTAGACAACCACAGAGTGATTGAATCCCGCCGCCGTCGGTATGGGCGACGACCACGAGGCAGTTCTGGAGACCCGGTAACGAAACCGGCATGGCAGTTCGACGTTGGTTTGCCATTGGTGGGTCGTGTGGTCACGGTCGGTAAACTCAACGACTCGATTCGAAATCTCGGCTTCCACAACCTCGAGAGTTACATCAAACGTCTCCACCGTACCCAGGATCGATGCCGTAACTGTACGAGCGTAGGTACCCACAGACAGGCCGGTCGCATCGACTTCGACCGGATAATCGCTTGCCGATTGCGCGGGAACCGTTCCCTGGGTCGTCGGGATATCGAGCCAGGTCGGCCAGTCCGCCAGCCAGGCAAACGCGTTAAGCGCGAACTGCTCGTGGTCACCCGGCACCGGTGCAGCCTGGTAGTAATCGTCGGTAACCACAACCACGCGGCCGTTCCCTACCGTGGCCTTGAAACCTTTGTCGACAAGTCCATCCGGCGTTTTCACGAGCCACGTGGCACCCGCCGGTACGTTGCTTAGCGTGAAAAAGAAATTGGTGAGATCCAGCTGCTCGACACCGTCCAGCAATTCGTCGTTCGCCAGCTGGGTTGTTACACCGGGGGGAGGCGCGAATTCGTAAAACAGCGGTGTTCCCAGTCCGAGAGCATCCAGCAACGGGTTGAGGGCGTCGGCGGTTTCAATCTCGAACGTGCAATCGATGTACAATCCTCCACCACCATTGACCCATTGGGCCACGGCCTGGTATTCGTCGACCGTCCAGGTGAGGTTTGATCCGGAGATGTACAATACGTCCGTCTGGGCCAGGGAAACCCCGGTTATGGGCGCTTCCATACCGTCGACGAGGTAGTCTGCGTCCAGAATGGCCAGCAGTTTGAAATAGTGGTAATGGTTTTGACCGTGTCCGACGTCGTAGAACACCCGGGGTTCCAGCCCGGAAAACGCCGCAGGGATCTCACTGGGATTGGTGACCTCCAGCGTGCCCGAAGCTTGACCGCCGGATAATACCGCGATCGTCGGGTTGGAAAAAATCAAATCGACGCCGTCGATTTGCAGCGAGGTGTAAGCAGTCCCGTTATCCGGGTCGTTGCAGGTTATCAGGGCAAACCCGCTCTGCCGGGTGGGGGTTAGCGGCGAACCGGACAGTTCGATAATTCCGGATCCACCGGCGGGAATGGGATCGCCGGGATACGAATCGCAAACAAAAACCACGTCGGGGCCGTGATATACCTGGCAATCCGATACGATCAGATCGGCAGAGCCGGTATTCCGAACGGTCAACTGACGGGTCCCGGTGTCGTTGATCCGCACCGCGCCGAATTCCAACAACGTAATATCGATCGTTATTTCGGGAGCGGGATCATCCGTCGTAACATTCAGGCCATTCGATATCGGTGATATGCGACCACCCGGGTCCGCAGACTTCATCGCAAAGTAGTAGACGGTGGACGGTGTGAGGTCGCTGACCGTGTGAGCCTGAATTCCGCCGGGATTCCAGGGCTCCAGCACATCGGGCACCTGGGTGGCGGAATAAAAATTGGCTTCATTGATGGGCGACTCGCTATAGCGAAGATCGTAGCTCACCACCGGCATGTTACGGAAGTCATCCGCCGGCGCGCGCCAGCCAAGTTTGACCCAGTTGGACCTGAGTCCGACTGCGAACAAGTCGTCGATCGCCTCGGGCGGGCCGGTGTCGTACAGGTAGCGGATCGATTCCGCGATATCCGGTCGCGGCCCCACCAGGTCGGACGCGCCTTCGACATAGTGCCCGCTGGACCGGATGAGCTGGCGCAGTGCCATGGGTGACAGTGGCTGCCCTTCCTCGGCGATATAAATACTCTGGATCGACGCCACAGCGCCGGCGATGATGGCGCTGGCCGACGACGTCCCACCGAAATTATCGCGGTAATAACGGTCTTCCGACAATCCCTCCGGAATACCGAACAGCTCTCCCCCACACGCGGTGACGACGCCGCCGAACCA
>CAYUDF010000197.1:0-5990 GCA_964443465.1 uncultured bacterium | reverse complement strand
GCCGACGGTTTTACCGTGGGGACCGACGCGCGGGTCAACCAGACGGGCATCGAATTCTACTGGACGGCGTTCAGTATCGCTCCGGGGGCGATGGCTATCGGTTCGTACGTAGGAACGGGCGCCGACAACGTGGACATAACAGGGGTGGGGTTCCAGCCCGATCATGTGATCCTGATGAACGCCGGTTTCCAGCACGCGGTGCAGCGGTTCCCGTCGCAGACCGGGGACGTCACACTGCAGTTTGACATACCCAACGAATCGACCAACAGGATCCAGTCGTGGCTGGCAAACGGATTTCAGGTTGGCGACGACCCCACCGTTAACGAATTCGGGATCAAGCACCACTACGTCGCCTGGAAAACCGACGCTGTATCCGTATCCGGAAGTTCTTATACAGGCAACACCGAACCGATACGTATTATCTCGGGCGCCGGGTTCAATCCCGGGTTTGTATTGCTGTCGCACAAATGGGACAGCTACGGATCAGTATTCAAGCTGAACTCCATGGGCGGCGATCAGTCATTCCGGATCGATGGCAGCACCGCGTTTACCGACCATATTGTGGGATTTGAGCCGGACGGGTTCCGGCTGGGCGATCACTACGGCGTCAACGACAACGGCATGCCGTTTTACTGGACCGCGTTCCGGGATACCGAAACAGAATCGGCCGACCTCGCCCTGACCAAATCGGTGAGCGATCCGACACCGGCAGAGACAGAAACCGTATCGTTTACAGTTCGTGTCACAAACAACGGACCGGACCCCGCGACCGCGCTTCAGGTCACCGATATCATTCCCGCCGGTCTGACATTCACCGGATATTCGGCGGACACCGGGACCTACAACGAAATCACCGGCCTGTGGGATGTCGGGGGACTCGCCGAATCCGACACCGTCAAGCTGACGATCAGCGTCACTGTGAATTCCGGCACGGGCGGCACCACGATCAACAACCTGGCGGCAATCACCCGTCTCGACCAGTTCGACCCCGATGCAGTCAACGACCACGCGATCGCTTTAATCACCGTCCAGTCCAGCGAGTTTCGGATTGCAAGCGGCCACTACACCGGGAACGGCGCCTTGACACGGGCGATCTCGGGAGTCGGATTCCAGCCCGACGTCGTGATTGTTGAGGGCGACGACGGTGAACCCGCCACAGTGCGAACATCCAGCTTTCCCGGTACCGCGTCAAAAGAGCTCGCGTGGTCCAATCCGATGTACAACAACGTGCTCACCAGTATCGACGCCGACGGTTTCACCGTCAGCCCGGACGGATTCCTCAACCGGGCGGGTAACCAGTATTACTGGGTCGCGTTCAAATCGGCGCCGGGGCGCCTGGCGGTCGGCACATATACCGGAGACGGAACAGACAACCGAGATATCACCGGCGTTGGTTTCACTCCGATATACGCGGTAGTGATGGCCGAATCCTACAACGAAGCGGTACAACGTTTCGCGTCGCAGACACTGGACCGGAGCATTACGTTTGGTTACGGCGCTCCCAGATTTAACCTCATTGGAGCATTCGGACCGGATGGTTTCCAGGTCGACAGCGACAGTCTGGTCAACGCAAACGGTATCGACTATCACTATATCGCATGGGGTGACCACCCGGGTTCGATAACGGGTGACCTGCACATTGGAACCGGCACCGACAATGAAGACGTGATCAGCCCCGGATTTCTGCCGGAGTGGGTTCTGGTTAAAAGATCAGCAACCGACAACGGCGCCGTCCACCGGCCAGTAACCCTCACGGGTGACGCAACGTTGAGTGTCCGCAACGGCTGGACGTATGTCGATGGTATCCAGGCGATGCTTCCCGGCGGCTTCCAGCTGGGCCAGGACGGATCGGTCAACGCATTAAACGAACGATACCACTGGATGGCTTTCCGGGACCCGACGTTCGGTGTGGCTGACCTGGGTGTGGATGCGACCGTCACCGATTCGATCCCGATCGAGGGAGATACGCTGACGTGGACGATAAAAGTCGTAAACAACGGTCCCGACGAAGCGTCGGGTATTCAGATGCACAACCCGCTTCCCTTTGGTGTCGCCTACCTGGCAGACACCACCAGTCAGGGAACCTACTCAAGGGTAACGGGTATGTGGGACGTCGGAACCGTTGCAGCAGGTGACAGCGCTTTCCTCTATATTGTCACGACGGTGAATACAGGCACGATGGGTCTCAAGTTGACCAATACCACGACAATTGCGGCCGTCCTTCAAACAGATCCCGTCAGCTCCAACGATTCAGCTTCTGTAGATGTAGTTGTTGGCCCCACGGAGATGCGGGTTATTTCGGGCAGCTATACGGGAACGGGAGTGGTCGACCTGGCGATTACCGGACTCGGTTTTCGCCCTGACGTGGTAATCGTCAAGGGTGACACCACTGAGGCCGCGACTATCAAAACTTCCACGATGACGGGTAACGACTCCAAAGTACTCGGGCTTAAAAACCCGTCTCAAACCGATATGATCAAAACGCTCACGCCCGACGGTTTCACCGTCGGAACATCGGGACGGGTCAACGGAGCGGGAACGACCTACTACTGGACGGCGTTTCGATCGGCGCGACCCGAACTTGTGGTGGGTTCCTATACCGGCGATGACGCAGACGACCGGTCGATCACCGGCATCGAATTCGAACCCGAATATGTAATCGTTGTGGCCGAAATCAACGAAGACGCCATGCAGCGGTATGCCGACCAGTCGGGCGACGCCAGTCTGCCGTTCGTACCCGACGACCCGAAAGCGGATCGAATCCAGGCGTTCGAGGCAGACGGCTTCCAGGTGGGCCGCCACAATACTGTCAACAACAACGGTGATACCTACCACTACGTCGCATGGAGAGCAGTGGCAAACAGAACCGACAGCGGATTGTACATCGGCGACGGCCTGGATAACCGCGACCTGTCAAACGCTGGTTTCCATCCGGCCGCGCTGATATTGACGCGAAGCAAAAATGGATCACCCGCTTTGTACCGGCCATCATCGGTCGATGGCGACTGGACGCTGCCCACCGACGAAGCGGAGCCCGACACCAACCGTGTCCAGAATCTGCTGCCCGCCGGATTCCAGGTGGGCGATGACGACGACGTCAACAAGTCCGGCGACGAATATTACTGGGTAGCATTCAAGGACAGTGAAGTGCTGGATATCGCCATCGGCAAGGCGGTCGATAACCCGTCGCCCGACGAAGGCGACCCCGTCGAATACACGATCACCGTCGAAAATATCAGTACGACAGACGCTACAGGTGTACAGGTACTCGATCTGCTGCCCGCCGGAATTTTGTATCAGTCCGCGATCCCGTCTACCGGTTCTTATAACAACATCACAGGTGTGTGGGATGTCGACTCTTTGCCGGCGAGTACTACTGAATCGCTCATTTTACAGGCGACGCCGGACACCGGTACAGGCGGTTCGGTAATCGCGAATGTTGCCAGGTTATACACTGTGGACCAGGTCGACAACAATTCTGCAAACAATATCGGTATCGCAAATATTACGGTCCCCAGCGCCGACCTGTCGTTATCGGTCCTTGCCGATAAAACCGTGGTTTCGGAGGGCGATACCATCTCGTGGTTTATTCAATTAACAAACGGCGGGCCCAGTGACGCAACCGGCGTGGTCGTGGCCGACACACTGCCCCCCGGTGTTACCTGGCTCTCCGACAGCACATCCATGGGTGTTTACGATACAACAACCGGTTGGTGGGACGTGGGTATTGTGCCTGCAGGAACGATCGATACCCTGCTGATTTCCACCAGTGTTGATGTGGGGACGGCCGGAAACACACTGCTGAATGTTGCAGGTGTGTTCGCTTCCGACGTATCCGATCCCGCCGGCGCGAACAATGCCGACTCTGCGTCCGTACTGGTACCCATCCCCGTTGCCCTGGACGACGCGCCGGGTTCGTTGATTCCGGCATCTGCATTTCTCGGTGACCCAGACCTGTCACTCATCGTCGGAATTGACAATACGTTCGGGGTTGGCGTCATGCTGGATACACTGTCGACAATCAGATTTACAGACGGCACAAATACATACCTGGCGAGTCTCGCCAATCCGTCTTACATACCGCCTTTCGCCGACAATTTTATACTGTCGTTCAAACCGGCGGCATTGTCCCCGGCGTTCGAAGCAGACAGTTCCTACAGCCTGGTTCTAGATTTTTACGGCATTACCGACGAAGACCAGTCATTCGGGCAGTTACTACCGACCAACGGAACCAACGAGCTGTATATTGACCAGTCTAAAATGTCGGTGGAAACACCCATTGTCGGCGACGAAACGGTCCGTCCCGGAGATACCAACAGCAAAATACTCGTTCTGCAGTTTGAAAACCATTATTCGGGCAGCCGGACACTGGATTCGCTGTCCGTATCCAACGCCGCGTACGGTCCGGGAACACCATCCCAACTCGACGCGCTTTGCCCGGCCGTCACGTTGTACGACGACGTCGACGGGAACCTCACCCTGGCTCTGCCCGATTCGGTACTGGGAACAACCGTTTATTCCGGCGGAAAAGCCGTCTTCGACCTGGGCGGCGGCTACATCGTTCCGGCTTCGGAAGCACGCTCGTTTATCGTTTCGGTTGATCTGGATTCCACGCTGGCCCGAGATGGCGACGTTTTGAACGCGCAAATAATTTCTGCAACGGATTTCGTTTTTACCGAACCAACGGTCTTCGACAGGGAGATATCGCCGTTGTACCCGCTGGATTCGTTCGGCGAAATAACCATCGACGGAATGGTGGCCCACCAGGTGTTTTTTGGTTCGGCCCTCGTCGACAGTTTGTACTCCGGCGCAACCAACACCTTGCTGGCCGAAATTGTATTCCCCCAGAACGGCTACGCTCCGGACACGCTGAGCGCGCTCAATCTGAAAGATTATTCCGGGAATTTTGATCCGTCCGACATCGACGCTCTGATCCTGTATCGCGACGACGGTGACGGCGTATTCGAGCTCGCATCGGATACACCGCTGGGTGAAATGGTCTATTCGGGCGACCGGTATGAAATATCCGGACTCGATTCGCCGACAGGACCCGGCTTGTCCTATTTTGTCGCCGTGGACGTGAGTCTTTCTCCCACAAACGGCAACACATTTCGGCCAGGCATCCCCATGGACGGAATCTCCGTTTTTTCGGGTAACGATGGTCCGATCGACGCTGAGATTGTAAGCGCGACCACGTCAACAATTGTGCGCATCGAAAAAATCGACATCACCACCTTGCCGTTGGCGGACCGTCCCGTGTTACCCGGCGATATAAACGTGCCGCTGTTGTACTTTGAGGTCCGTAACAACACGCTGGCGACGGCGTCTCTCGACTCCCTGAAGTTGGTCAATGGCACATCGGGCACCGGCACACAGGCACAGCTGGACGGCGATCTGTCCGCGCTTCACGTATATCTAGACGACGGAAACGGCCGTGTGGATTCCTGGGACACCAGACTTTCTTCGGAATCGGGTTTCTCGTCGGGAACTTTAATGACCGGTATGCTTGGTATATCACTGGATCCCGGTGAACCCACCCGAATTCTGATCACCGGCGATATCGACTCGACGTGCTCGGCGGACGGCGACACGTTGAGTGTCCGACTCGAAGATCCGGGGGCTCTGTATTTCGATTCCGCCGTCCCCATAGCCGGTTCTTTTCCGGTTGTCACCAGTGTAGACCGCGTCGTCGACGGAATGATCTCTTTCCAGATCAATCTTTCCCCCAGCGCGGACAGCACGGTAATCGCGATTTCGGAAAACATACTGGTGCTCAACCTGGTACTGCCCGCCAACGGGTACGCCCCGGACACGTTGAGATCGATACACGTCAAAAACTTCGGCAGCGCCGGAGAAGACCACATCTCCAAAGTGGTTCTGTGGGCCGACGGCGGCAACGGAAACTTCGACGAGAGTGGCGGTGACGATATCTGGCTGTGCGACCTCGTATCCCTGGGCGCGCAGGAATACCAGAATTCGGGGCTGGCTTT
>CAYUDF010000196.1:0-5999 GCA_964443465.1 uncultured bacterium | reverse complement strand
GCGTACAACGCCGAGTTGGCGACCTTCAGTATCCGGCTGGCCAGCGCCTGGTCATCCTGGATGATGGTCTGCAGTTCGTTTACCGTCGCATTCGCGTCCGCGACCGTTTGCATCACCTTGGTGGCGACAAACGGCATGGAAGGTAAATCACCCGTCTTGAGAATCAGTTTTTTCAGTGATACTTGTCCGGCCATAACGATTAACTCCCGACAGCACTCTGCGTTTGGGTTCTGGACGCTATTCTTTTTACCAGTTTCATCTGCTCTTCACTGAGCCGCAATTGACCGGCGATTCGGTTCGCCGGTATCGATGAAACATTTTTATTGCCGTTCCTGTCCTCCAGGTCTTCCCTGCTCATTCCGCCCCGGGCCAGCACATCAACGATATCGGCGCCAACCGCTTCCGTCGCGCCGATGCGTCCGAGTTTGTCGGCGAATGTGGCGAAACGGTTTTCAAGTTCCTTCAGCTTTTCAGCCAGCTGGTTTTCCCATTCCTTTAATTCTTCCCCGGATTCGATATCCTCTTCCGCTTTTACGGCCTGGGGATGCTTTTCCGCTGCCGGGGCCGGTGGTATCGCGGTCTTTACCGCGGCGGCGCCAGGCGCCGGACGGCTGAAGTTTTTCCTCATATGCGAGATGCCCCCGATAACGAGGACGAGGACCATTGATCCCGTAACCCCGATGAGCAACAGCGTCGTAATGGTCATTTGATCCAGAATACTGGGTATCGAATCCACACTGGCACCTTTCGATCGACAGAGCCGCTCAATTACCAGATATCGGCCCGAATTGCCCTGTCTTTAGTGATAAATTTATTCCCTATAACGGAGAAACACGCGTATCTATATGCCCGTCTTCAACTTGCGGGACTTCTCCTTCCGGGCGGTTTCTTTCTTCCTGCTCTTCTTCTTCCTCGGTCTCCAACGGTTTGCGCCGCGCAGGGCGCTCGTCGTTGTCCCCCTTCGGGGGATAGGGTGGAACATAGTTAATCTTGAGGTCGTCGCCAGAAACCATTGAAAGACCTCCTGTTAACCGGATCAGGCCTCCTGGGCCGCCGGTTCGACGGTTTCGTTCCCGGTTTTGTCGGGCGGTTGCTCCCCCTGCTGTGGTTTCGTGCCCGCCGGACCCGGACTTTCCTGGTCCGCGTCCGTTTTGGCTCCCTTTTTCCCGGGTTTCTCGGGAGCCGCGATATTCTGAACCGGAGTTGCCGCGTCCCACAGCAACCCCAGAACTATCGACAGAACTGTAAAAAACAGGTATGTCGCTCCCACTTTTTTCAGGAACGACCATATACCCGCGTCACCCATCAGGCAGTAGACGGCTACCGCCGCCGTCGGCGCGAGGACAAATATCCGGAGTCTCGGTTTCAACTGACACCACCTTCTGATACACCCTCACCCGAAACCGGAGACACAAGGTTTAACAACAGTGCCGGTGTCGCCAGTTGGAGACCGGGCCCGTCGTCTTCATTGTAGGACACGAATGAAAACGTCACTCCGCGATGGAGAACAATATCGAAAATCTTGCCGCACTTGCGCACCAGGTCTATTCGCGACAAGACAAGGAAATCACAATCCCACACCTGGTAAAGATCCAGCTCGCTGTACAGCAGGTCGCTGTCGCTGGTGAGCGAACACACCATGTGTTTGAACATGTCCTGTGCCGCGTTCAATTTACTGAAAAACTCCGTCACCGTATCGGTTCGCCTGGACAGCATACACGGGGTATCGATCAGAACCGTGTCCTTGTCGTTGTACAAATGCAGGGTTCGCGTCAGCTCTTCGTAACTGTTGACCACGGCCGCGTCGATCATCAGTGTTGACGCGGCCTCTTCGATCCGCCGCACTTCGCCGCTGTGAAACGGCACCGAGGTAACAACTGCCACGGACCGCCCCTCCCTGACCAGTTCGGCGGCCAGCTTGATGATCAGGGATGTTTTCCCCGAACCAGCGGTTCCCAGAAAAACGTGCGGGCCCGACATCCCCGCAACGGACGCCGTCTGGGCGCATTTGAAATAGTCGAGCAGGTGCATGCGGGCCGACTCGGGATCCCCGTGCATCGTCGACGGCACGCGTTCCTCGTACGACGACTGGAGCACTCGAATGGCACTGTCGCTGACGCCCCCCGATATCAGCGATTCGTTCAACGGATATGCGGTATCGAACGATTTCAATCTCGCTTCCGCGTTTTCCACCGAGTGGATCAATCGTTCGATCCGTTCGATCTCGTTTCTGACCCGATCGACGGAAGGCGGCGACTGCGATGGCGCGCCGCCCGCCAGATCGATTACCGCGGGAATCTTTACGTCAGCACTGCCCGGCCGCTGTACAAAACCCGGATCGATAACAAGTTCACAAACCGACTGTATGCTCAGTCCGTCCCGCGTTTTTACCCTGGCCGTCCTTGTGTCCACAACGATTGCGCTCCTGCCAAACTTCGTCTTGGCGTACTGCATCGCCTCGTCCAGACTTTTCGCGCGGATCGTTACTTGTTTACTCATTGATCGTCACCATTCCTATAGATTTGACGTTTGTTCCCCTTGCGACCTCGTTGAACGAGAGCACGACGAGATTGGGCACCATGGTTTCGGACAACCGCTTGAGAAAAAGCCTCACCTGGGCGGAACACATCAATATCGGTTGAAAACCATCCTGAATCGCCTTTTGTGCGCCTTGTTCCAGCGACTTGAGCATGCGGGACGTGAGACTCGGCTCCAGCGCCACGCCACCCATCCGTTCGGAAGCCCCGACCGCCTCAACCAGTTTGTCCTCCAGCATCGGATCCAGCGAAAGCACGTTCAGAGCTCCGTCCATTCCACCGTACTGCTGGGAGATCGTACGTGCGAGGGCCTCGCGCACCTTTTCTGAAATAATGTCGGGATCCTTTGTAAATTCGACGAAGTTGGAAATGGTCTCCAGTATGGTGACCATATCCTTGACGGCAACCTGCTCGCGCAGAAGGTTGCCCAGTATCTGATGGACAAATCCCAATGACGCCCTGTCGGGAATCAGTTCGTCAACAACCGCGGGGGCGTGTTTTTTTACTTTATCGATCAAGTCACGGACATCCTGCCGTGTCATGATTTCCGCGGCGTGTTTCTTGACGATTTCGCTCAGGTGGGTGGCAATCACCGCTTCCGCTTCGACCACGGTATAACCCTGCATCTCCGCCAAATCCCGTTCTTCCTTGCGAATCCAGACGGCCGGCAACCCGAATACCGGTTCCTCGATCTGGATGCCCGAGAGCACCGATTCGTCCCCCGTGCCACCCATGGCCAGACTGTTATCCGGGTACACCCGTCCGGTCGCCACACGCGCGCCCTTCAGTTTGACCGCGTACTGGTTCGGCTTGAGCTGGACATTGTCCCGCACACGTATCGGCGCCAGGTGCAATCCCAGTTCGCTGGCCGACTGGCGCCTCAGATTGGTGAGCCTCTTGAGAAGGTCTCCGCCCCTGGTTTTGTCGACCAGCGGAATCAACCCGTAACCGATTTCCAGTTCGATCGGGTCCACATAAAACAGGTCTTCCTGGTCGAGCGGCTCCTCGGGAGTTTCGGGCGCCGCTTCTTCCTCCTCGCCAGCCTCTTTTGAGCCGTTGAAAACCTTGCGGCTCACATAAAACAGCCCAAGACAGACAGCTGATGTAATAAAAAACGGAACCGTGGGCATTCCGGGGACCAACCCCAGACAGAACAACGCCACCGCGGCAAACAACATCACCCTCGGATAGTTCATGATCTGGGAGGAGAATTCCTGTCCCAGGTCGGAATCGCCGGCGCTGCGGGTAACTACCATACCGGCCGCCGTGGAAACGATCAGCGCGGGAATCTGGGTAACCAGTCCGTCACCGACGGTGAGCAGCGTATAGGTGCGAAGCGCTTCGCCCAGGGACAGATCACGCTGCACCACACCAATGAGAAGCCCGCCAATAATATTGATGATGGCGATGATGATGCCCGCAATGGCATCCCCCCTGACAAACTTGCTCGCGCCATCCATCGCCCCGTAAAAGTCCGCCTCGCGCGAGATTTTTTCCCTCCGGGTCCTCGCTTCATCCTCCCCGATCAATCCGGCGTTAAGATCGGCGTCGATCGACATCTGCTTGCCCGGCATCGCGTCCAGGGTAAACCGGGCCGCGACCTCGGCGATACGGCCGGCGCCCTTGGTGATCACCACAAACTGAATAATCACCAGGATCAGGAATATGACAAAACCAATGACGTAGTTGCCCGACACCACAAAGTTTCCGAATGAATCGATCACTTCTCCAGCGTATCCACTGGAGAGAATCAAACGCGTGGACGCCACGTTGAGCGCCAGGCGCGACAGCGTAACGATGAGCAACAACGAAGGAAACACCGAAAATTCAAGGGGTTCCTTGATGTAGATGGATACCAGCAGGATGATGAGGGCAAACGTGATGTTGAAAGTCAGCAGAATGTCGAGCAACTGCGGCGGAACCGGGAGCATCATGAGCCCCAGTATGCCCAGCATGACAACCGCGTTGATCACGTTGCTCCCGCTGGCGAGCTTTTTCATGTTGGCGTTATTCATAGAAAGGCCGGCCACCGTTACCTACCGATCCTGTTCTTCAGCGAGTAGACATAAGCGAGAACTTCGGCGACGGCTTCATAAAGAACCGTCGGGATCAGTTTTCCGATCTCGCATTCCTTGAAAAGCAGGCGGGCGAGCGCCGGCTTTTCGATGACGGGAACGTTGTGCTCACGCGCAATTTCCTTGATCCTGTGGGCGATCCTGTCTTTGCCCTTGGCCGCAACCCGCGGCGCGGGGTCAACTTCTTCGTAGGTCAGAGCGATGGCGTAGTGGGTCGGGTTTGTAATCACCAGTGTGGCGCCTTTCACACCCTCCATCATGCGCTCCGTCGCTATTTTCTGCTGAATCGCTTTCATGCGGCTTTTCAGAATCGGATCGCCTTCGTTTTCCTTGAATTCCTGTTTGAGGTCCTGCCGCGACATCCGTATTTGTTTTTCAAAATCCCAC
Organism: uncultured bacterium; assembly: GCA_964443465.1. GTDB lineage: Bacteria > Krumholzibacteriota > Krumholzibacteriia > WVZY01 > JAKEHA01 > CAYUDF01. The sequence continues at coordinate 1,000 of CAYUDF010000196.1, read as the reverse complement.
CGCTGGTACGCGTAGTCCAGCGCGGCCAGCGCGCCGAGGGCAACAATCGCCTTGAGGAGAAAAGCCGCGGCGATCTTGAAGGCTTCCGGCAGTATCTGGCCGGGAAATATAAACATCAGGTCGATTATTTCTCCGAGCCGGCTCTTGTAGGTCACGTACGCGATCAGGGCGACGATAATTATTTTCAGAATTCCCTTGGTCAGCTCCACCAGGGCGCGTTTGCCGAATATCCGCTTGAAGCCGTTGATCGGATCGAGCTTGTCCAGTTTGGGTTCGATGGCGGCCGGCGTGACGTGAAATCCGACCTGTGCCAGGTTTGTGACCAGCGCGATGACGGCGGTACCAATGAGCATGGGCGCAATCATCCTGAAGAATCGGAATATGACGTCGTTAAACAGTGCACCGAAGCGCGACTCCATGCCGCTACCTTCCGACGCGATCTTGAAATAGATCACCATGAACTCCCGGCCGCGGTCGATGAAGTATGGAAAAAACGCGGTAAGCAGCAACAAACCGGCGGCGAGCATCATCACCGAGTTCAGTTCCACGCTTTTTGCGACCTGCCCCTTTTTACGGACCTGTTGCCGTTTATGGGGAGTCGCCTGTTCGGTTTTTTCCTGTGCGTTTGATTCTTCGCCCATCTCTTATAACGCTTTCAGTACGACCACAAAGTCGTCGTACATGCTTTCCATCAGGCTCTGCGCCAGCGTGATAAACGCCGGCATCGCTATAATTAACATGAACAATCCAACCATGATCATCAGCGGGAATCCGATGATAAACACGTTCATCTGCGGCACCATCCGCGCGATAACACCCATCCCTACGTTAATCAGGAAAAGCAGAATCGTCGCGGGCGCGGCGATTCGAAGGGCGATAACAAACACCTTGCCGGCGAGTTGAACGTAGGTCATCGCAGCGCCGAGGTTCACGGCCATATCACCAACGGGAAACAAACGAAACGAATCCATCAACGCTTTCAGCACGAAATAGTGGCCGC
>CAYUDF010000195.1:0-6009 GCA_964443465.1 uncultured bacterium | reverse complement strand
CCGATCTGGACGGCGCCGTGGCAGGATTCGACGTTGGCGATTGCTCTGGGCGATATAAACGGAGACGGGCTCCTGGATCTGGTATGCGGCAATTACTCAGTACAACCGTGCAAACTGTACCTGAACACGGGCCAGGGTTTCTCGGATACGCCGGCGTGGGTCGCACCGCGGCCGGAGTATACGTACGATGTCACATTGGGTGATGTCGACGGCGATGGCGATCTCGATCTCGTCTGTGCTAATGATGAGTACTACGATTATTGGATTCACGACGATCCCCAACCACATCAGAACAGTTTGTATCTCAATGAAGGAGGCGTCTTTTCGCCAGAACCGGTTTGGCACTCCGATTCCTACAGAAATCGTTCGACGAGTGTGGCACTGGGTGACGTCGATGGGGACGGCGATCTGGATGTCGCCTTTGGGGGAAAGGGCAGACACGTCGTTTTATACGAGAACACAGGTGGTGTTTTCACGGCGGACTCGGTCTGGGCGTCTGAGGATAAGGGGTATACGTGGGATCTGGCATTTGGTGACATCGATGGTGATGGTGACCTCGATCTGGTCGGGGCCAACCACGGGGGCTCTAACGTACTATACGAAAACAATGGCGGCGTTCTCGATATTTCCAGCGTCTGGCAATCGAACGCTCAATATATGACATGGTCCCTTGCGCTCGGAGATGTGGATGGCGACGGCGACCTCGATCTTGTTTGCGGTAACAAGCTTGATCCGAATACATGTTACATAAACAACGGAAGCGGCTTCAACCCGGATCCGGTCTGGGTTTCCCAGGCGGAGTCGGGTTCGTTCGGTACAGCACTGGGTGATTTGAACGGCGATGGTACCCTCGACGCGGTGTTTGCCAATGGAGAAGGACAGGCGGCAGTATATGGAAATATGCAAATAGGATTCACGACCACACCGTCCTGGACGGCGGATACCAGCGTGGTTGGCATCAATGTAGCTTTAGGAGATCTGTTGGGAAACGGTTACCTCGATCTGGTGTGCGGATCAGTCAACGATAGTTATCCAGATGTGGCCTATTTTAATTCCGCTGGAGAACTTTACGAAAATCATTTCTGGGAGTCGAATATTCTAGAATGGGGTCATTACAACTCGACGTTTGGCACAGCGCTCGGTGATCTGGACTCAGATGGTGATCTCGATATCGTGATGTCCGGAGACCTGACAGGCGTTTATGAAAATGAGGGGATTTCCGGGGGATTATTTAGTATCACACGTGACCCCGTCTGGACCGCACTCACGTTCTCTGCCCATGACATTGCTCTTGCAGACTTCAATATGGACGGGGCACTCGATCTCGTGGGTGCCCGATCAAGCTACTGGGACGTTGATACTGTTTGCGCGGTATACGAAAACACAGGAAGCTGGTTTTCACCTGAACCGGTTGCATGGATTCCAGCTGTCCCCGAACTTGAGGGTGCGAAATACTTATGTGTTGCCGCGGGTGATATCGATCAGGATGGGGACCAGGACATTGTCGTGGGCTGTGCCGGAAAGCCAAACGTGTTGTTTGAGAACACATCGGGCGGATTCTTGTTTGAGCCCAGGTGGATATCTGCAGAGAGCAACAATACCTGGCGGGTATCGCTGGATGATATGGATGGTGACGGTGATCCCGACCTGTTGTGTGCAAATCTGGGCGGTGGCGCTCTCGGCGGTCCCAATACCCTCTACGAAAATACAGGTGGGACGTTTACCGAAGTCCCTGTCTGGTATTCCGGGAGTACGTCGCCGACACGCGCGCTTACCACCGGCGACGTCGATGGTGACGGTGATCTCGACGTTGTATTCGCAAACGGAAATCGTGCCAACAGGTTATTCAGGAATTCCCCGACAGGACTGGATGAAGTCGCTGTCTGGGCGGCCGGTGCGGATCTGATGACGCAGGGCGTCACCTTGGGTGATATCGACAGAGACGGTGACCTGGACCTGGTATGCGGGAATAACCAGCCGACCACGATGTATCACGGATTGAAAAACCCGGCCTACAAGGGTGACCTTGCCAATCCGACTCACCACACGACAAACAACCCCGCGTTCGTAGCATTCGGTTCCGCAGTTCGTGCTGGCGACAACGCTTACAGCGTCGAATTCAAAGTCAAAGATGTCGAATCGGATATTGTGTGGATCACCGGGGATTATCAGTTTGCGGGTGAACCGGTATGGCACCCTGTCAAACTCGTGGGCGGTGGCAGTCGTGTTGGTCCTTTCGTCGCCACACCCGAGGGGATAACAGAAGTCCTGTTGTGGGATACGTATCAGGTTCCGTTCGATCGACGCGATGTCGTGCTTCGGCTTAAAACAATCGAAATACCCGGGTATGTGAGTTTGAATCAAAGCATGGCCACTTACATTCTACCCATCGGTTCGATTGTCCCTCTACGGCCCGAGTTGACCGCTTCAGTCGATACGCTTATGTTTTCCGATTCGACGGTAACGGTGGGGGATACGATTTCTCTCGATCTTTCGATTGTGAACTCTGGAACCGAGAACCTGACCGTTGACCGGATCGACCTGCCGTCGACGGAGATGAGAATCGAACGGTCGACGCCGTTCACGCTCACTCCCGGCCAGGCCGAGGTGATCGAGGTTTTTCTGGCGCCACGGCTGGAGATGACTGCCAGCGGCAATATTACAGTCGAGAGTAACGACCCGATCAACCCCGTTCATTCAATCGCGGTCAGTGCGGATATCAGGCAACTCGCGTTTTCGAGCAAGTTGCTCAATCCGGCGCCGGAGCTTCCACTTGGGCAAGCCGTGACAGTGGTCGTCACCCCCGAACCGGAAGTGCGTGTCGAAAGCGGTTACGTACTGCACCGAATGTCTGGATCGATAGTATTCAGTGATAGTGTACTCATTGAACCGCTTGAGGGTCAGTTTGTTGCGACAATCCGCGGTGAGTATGTACAAGAAGCTGGTCTTGAGTACTATATCCGTGTTGAAAACAGCGGTTTGTTTTCAACCGATCCGCCGGGTGCGCCGGTCGACTCGTTGTTTTCCAAATCGGTCGAACAACCGGAAAGCATTACCAGCAGCGCAGTGCCCAACCTGGGTTCCGGTTTTCTGGAAGGGCTCGACGTGAAGGTTCAGGTGTCGCTACCCGTAGGTACCGTGTTTGACAACGGTTATGTATTCTATCGCACAGGTGGCGAGTCAGTGTACGACTCCGTCGCGATCGGACCGGGAGACCCGGCGCCGTTCGCAGTGATTCCTGACAGTGTGACTGGTCCCACGGGGATCGAGTACTGGGCACGGGTCCGGACGCAAACACGGACACTGACCGACCCGTCCACCGATCCTGACATAAACCCGTACGCGATACGGATCACGACGCCAAACCTTTCGGAGTCGCGGGGACACGCGGCGCTTCAGTTTCGGATGATGTCGATACCGCTGGAAGTCGACGCACCGATTGCCGGTGTCGTCACGGACGATTTGGGTGGGCTCGATCCCACGAAGTGGCGGATGTTCGCCTACGGTGCAGGCGGTTATTCGGAATTGCCGGGTGGGACGATCACCAGGTTCGAGCAGGGCCGCGCCTACTGGCTGATATCCAAAGAACCGCACCGACTGGATACCGCACCGGCGACGGGTGTTTCGACGCCCACCGACAAGCCCTTCGAGATCGAGCTCCGTCCGGGGTGGACCCAACTGGGAAACCCGTTCAACTTCGATGTGGCCTGGGACTCGTGTGTGGTGGATACGATGACCATGGCCGACGCCGAGGGCGCCGTTGTGGAACCGCCGGTGTTCTGGACTGGAACCGGTTACACCCGCGGCAACCGGACGCTCGAACCGTTCGGTGGTTGCTGGGTAAGAAACCTCGCTGACTCGGCCGTGACGCTGAGAGTTCCGCCGGTGAGTGCGGGGGCGGCGCCACAGGTACTTGCCGCCGCATCCGACAACGATTGGTATATCGAGATCACCGCCCACAGTGGCGACAGCGAGGACGCGTACAACATCGCCGGTGTTGCTGAAGGCGCTCTAAACACCTGGGATCGTAACGACCGCAGCGAACCGCCGGCCAGTCCCGGCGGAGGCATATCCCTCTACTTTCCACATGACAACTGGGAGCAACACCCCGGTGACTACACCGTCGATATGCGCGGAAATTACCAGCCGATCACTAACGAACTACTGTCACGTGTATCCAGCGACAGAGCCCTGTGGGGCCACACCTGGTGGTTCGACGTGGAGACCGGTGCCGATGTTAGTGTCACACTCGACTTCACCCTTATTAACCTGCCAGCCGAGGCCGTTGCGTATGTTGTGGATCTCGGTTCCGGTATCGCTCTCGATCTGCTTCTGGAAAACAATCTCACCTGTTTCGCCGGTAACTTCGCGCTTCTGGTGGGTAGCGAAGAGTTCGTGGAGGAGTCCCGCGACCAGTTGCCCGGTCCGCCAACGCAGACCGTTCTGCACCAGAACGTACCTAACCCGTTTAATCCAACGACCACGATCCGATACGAACTGGCCGAAGCTTCCCACGTCGACCTGCGTGTGTACGATGTCAGCGGCGCGCTGGTGCGTGTACTCGAAAACCGCGACCTGCCCGTCGGGCGGTACGAGACCGTCTGGACGGGCGAAAATGACACAGGTCAGCGGGTATCATCGGGGGTTTACTTCTACCGGCTCATGGCAGACGGTCACGTGACCACGCGAAAAATGCTGCTGCTGAAATAAACGGGAGTATTTGCTAGATTCCGCCCGATTGCAGGCGAGCATAACGTTTGCGGGCGTCGATGAGCTGGGGCATGTCTTCGTCGGCTTCGGACCACATCTCCAGAAAGACAGCGTATTCGCGCCCGGCGTCGTCAAGCCGATCAATATCTTCGTAGATTTTTCCCAATTCGTAGTGCCCGAGCGCGTGACCCTTGTATATTCGGAGCAGTTCTTCCAGCTCTGCGATCGCCTCGTCGGAGCGGCCGGCCATGTGGTAGGCGTGGGCAAGAAGCGTACGCCCCTCGAGTTCGTCCCAGCGGTAGGCCCAACCACCGATTCGTTTATACTGAAGTATCGCATCGATCGCTTCGGGCGCGCGGCCCTCGGCGAGCTCCAGTTCGGCGGCAATGCCGGCGATATGTACATTGTCTTTCTGGGAAACCACGTTTTCTTTCCTCAGCTCCTGTACTTCACGAGCTGATTCGATATCATCCAGGGCAATGAGTATCTGCGCGCGGAACCACTCGAACTCCTCGGCCCGCCGGTCGGTGTCCATGGTGTCCTGAATGGCGTCGACAAATTCCAGCGCATCCTCATATCGCCCCGACCTTTTAAGGATGCGGCATTTGTCGTATCCCAGCCTTTTCTTTGCCCCTTCGTTGCGGCCGGCGAGCGGCCACGCTACGTCTATGGCCTCTATTGCTCTGCTACATTGTCCCATCTCGGCGTAAAACTGCGCTGTTGAGAGTTCAAGGTACCCGGAAAGTGTTTCTATCCGATTTGTCGCGGAGAGATCCGACCTGGAGAGTATTGATTCGGATCGTTCTATGGCATGCCGGGTTTCACCGCGACAATACGACAGCAGAGCGAGACCCATTTGTGAATCATAAAACGAGGGATCGATGGACAGCGATTTGCGCAGAGCATACTCCGCGCTGTCCGGCTTCGCCGTATTCATGAACGCCAGGCCGAGTTGGGTCCATAAATCAGGATTGTCGGGATGACGTTGGACGCCCGTCAGTGCCGCATCGAGTTCCTTTTCGTGTTGTTCGAGAAATTTAAAACTGCCGATCCACACGTCTAAAAGCGTCAGATCATCCGGGTATAACTCGAGTGCGCTCGTAGCGATCAGGCCGGCTTTCTCGAAGTTCCATCGGTAAAACAGATTTGACACGTAATCTACGAGTGCGTCGCGGTCGTTGATGATTCACCTGAAATTGTCCTTCTTCTCTCACATTATCTAAAAAATCTTGGATTCACAGTAGTCTGGGCCGGCAGTGCCAGCGAATTTCAAGAACTTTTGACCAAGGAAAACATTGC
>CAYUDF010000194.1:0-6010 GCA_964443465.1 uncultured bacterium | reverse complement strand
GAACTGCCCCCTGCTTGATCATCCGCCGGGCTGCCGACGTGCTCTCACACAACGCTGTTTCCTTGAGCGCCTGCGCGATCCACAGACCTCCGTCCTCGCCGGCGGCCATCGTTTTGCGGTCAATCTGGTCGGGACGATCCTTGTGAACATGAATTTTGTCAAAATTTTCTTCGGCCGCGGCGGCCGCTTTGTCGTCATAAAACTGGGAAACCAGATCCCTGGCCAGTTCACGTTTGACGTGAGAAGGATTTGTACCCGGCTCGGCGAGACGGGCCTCGACGTCGCGCACGCCGGCGGTGTCCAGAGTACTGACCAGTTTGAAATACTTCAGGATGAGTTCGTCGGGGATACTCATTGTTTTACCAAATATCTCCTCCGGCGGATCGGTGATGCCGATATAGTTACCCAGCGATTTACTCATTTTTTCGACACCGTCGGTACCTTCGAGCAGGGGCAACGTAAGAACGACCTGCGGCTCCTGCCCGTATTGCCGCTGGATGTCACGCGCCATCAACAGGTTGAACGTCTGGTCGGTACCGCCGATTTCGACGTCGGCCTTCAGGGCGACCGAGTCGAATCCCTGCGCGAGCGGATAAACGAATTCCAGCAGACTGATCGGTTTGCCCGAATTGTATCGTTTGCTGAAGTCGTCCCGTTCGATCAGTTGTGCGACCGTTTGTGTAGCGGTCAACTCGAGAACTTCGGCAAAAGTCAGTTTGGATAACCACCGGCTGTTGTAGTCAATCTTTGTCTTTTTGGGATCCAGTATCTTGAACGCCTGCTCGGTATACGTTTTGGCGTGATCCAGAAGGGTATTGTGGTCCATACGAACACGCGTCTTGCTGCGACCGCTCGGGTCGCCGATCAGTCCCGTAAAATCCCCTACCAGAAAAACGACATCGTGACCCAGATCCTGGAACTGGCGCAGTTTTCTCAACCCCACCGTGTGCCCCAAGTGAATATCCGGGGCCGTCGGATCGAATCCCTGCTTGACGATCAGGGGGACCTGGGTCTCGATCGACCGTTCAAGCTTTTTGGCCAGCAAGTCGTCCGGAATGATGTCGACGGCCCCCATCTGGAGGACCTCCATCTGTTCATCGACAGACTTTGTAATAACAGGTTTTCTTTTCGGCATAAAACACCCGCTCTAAATGCTTGTTTTAAAGTAACATAGTAGAGTATACCAATTTGGGACGCAGGAGTAAAGTCCCTCGGCCGGTTTTTCCGGCCGCCCGGTTCCCGACCACCCGCTCCACCCAATAAAGACTAGTCCATAATCTGTTAAAGTGTTATCTTTCGTCCGGTTTTGGGCGTAAGTGGTCCCGATCGCAGGCAGGCGTATTTTGGACGAAGTCAAACAGAAACGAATCCCGATCCCCGTCCGGATACTGGTAGCGATTTTCGTTCTGATCGCGGGGACGATTTTCGCCGCCTACCAGTACTTCTCGAGGGATCTGCCCAGCACAGCCCGGCTTGAGATGATCGAACCGGCCCTCAAAACCCAGATATTTGCCGAAGACGGCTCGCTGGTCGGAGAATTTTATATAGAAGACCGCGCCCTCGTTCCCCTCGAAGAAATTCCCAAATACATGACCGACGCCATTGTGGCCATCGAGGACCGGAAATTCTACTCGCACTGGGGTGTAGACATCTTCGGGATCACCCGGGCGGCCATTACCAACGTCCGGAAGGGACGAATTGCCCAGGGCGGCAGCACGATCACGCAGCAACTCGCGCGTAACCTGTTTGAGATGTACGAAAACACCCTGTCGCGAAAGATCAAGGAAGCACTGCTGGCGATACGGATTGAAAGGGCGTACTCGAAGGACGAGATTCTGGAGATGTATCTGAACCAGATCTACTTCGGCGCAGGCGCACACGGCGTTGAAGCGGCCGCACGTGTCTTTTACGGAAAACACGCCAGCGAATTGACCGTTGGCGAGGCAGCCTTGCTGGCAGGAATCCCGAAGAGCCCGCGCGACTACTCCCCGATTTACCACCTCGATCGCGCGCTGCATCGTCGCGGTGTGGTACTACGGTCGATGGTCGAGACGGGAAAGCTGTTTGCGGAAGACGCGGCCCGCATCAAGAACGAACCGGTCGAAATCAGATCGGGCCGGGATGAGAAGCAGGAATTTGCCGCATATTTTCTGGAGGAAGTGCGCCGGTACCTGGAACGGAAATACGGCGCGGAACGGCTCTACCACGACGGCCTCAAGGTATACACGGCTCTCGATCCCTACCTGCAGCGGGTGGCTGAAGACAGCATGGAAACCCAGCTCCAGAGAATGGAAAAGTGGAAAAACGTCGAAACCACAAAAGCCCGGTACGATTCTCTGTTCGATAACGGCCTGCAGGAAGGCCCACCGGATTATATACAGGGGGGTGTGATCGCCATCGATGTGCAAACAGGTGGTATCAAGGCACTGGTGGGCGGCCGCAGCTTCAAGCACAGCAAATGGAACAGGGCGACACAGGCGAAACGCCAGCCGGGCAGCGCATTTAAACCGTTTATATTTCTTGCGGCGATCGAAAGCGGCTACACCCCGGCTGATATTCTGCTGGACGCGCCGGTCGTGCTGGACCTTCCAAACGGCGACGTATGGAAGCCAAGCAACTTCACCGAAAAATTCGAGGGAGAAGTCTCTCTGCGCCACTCCCTTAACTTTTCGATCAACATTGCCGCCATCCGGTTGCTGATGGCGCTGGGACCGGTCTCGGCAATCAACTATGCCCACATGCTGGGAATCAAAAGCAGGCTTGAAAACGTTTACGCGCTGGCGCTGGGTGTATCGGAGGTCACGCTCATCGAACTCACCAACGCTTACGCCACAATCGCTTCGGGTGGTGTCAGATCGGAGCCGATCCTCGTTAAAAAGGTACTGGATCGCGAAGGCAAGGTACTGGAGGAGAACTTCGCGTACCGCGAAGAGGTTCTGGACCGCCAGACCAACTACATGATCACCAACCTGCTGGAGAGCGTAGTCAATGAGGGTTATGGACGCACCGCACGCCGGATGGGTTTTATGGAACCGGCCGCCGGCAAAACCGGCACCACCGACGGATGTACGGACGCGTGGTTCGTTGGTTTTTCAAATGAGATCGCCGTGGGCGTGTGGGCCGGGTTCGACGAAAAACGTTCGATGGGACGGCGTATGACGGGGGGGCGTGTTTCGGTACCCACGTGGACCCACATTATGAAGGCATATTATCGCGACCACCGCGGCGAACCGTTTTTCGAACCCGAAGGAATCGTCCACCAGGTGATCTGTGAAGAAAGTGGATTGCTTGCGACTCGGGGATGTTCCAGGTTCAGACGAGAGGTGTTCATCGAGGGTACCGAACCCCGCCGCCATTGCGACCGCCACAGCCTGTCCTCGCAACGGATGCAAAAAGCCGGCGCCGGCTACGAAGACCTCGATCGCTCGATCATGGACGACGACTGATTTCCTCTCCGAACTGATTCAGGCCCTTCATCTCACCGGCCGCGATTTTCCATCGAGAATTTTATCGAGCATGCTGGTCCCCGCCGGCGATTCGACGCCGAAATTGTCGGCAACCGTTGCGCCGACGTCCGCGAACGTCGACCTTACACCCAGCGAACGACCGGCCGTCAGCCCCGGGTACCACACAAGAAGCGGCACTTCTTCCCTGCTGTGATCGGTTCCGGGAGTCGTCGGGTCGTTTCCGTGGTCGGATGTGATGATAAGCAGGTCGGCCGGCTTGAGCGCGGGGAGAAATTCGCTGAGAAACGAATCAAAATCCTCCAGCCCCAGGGCGTACGCCCTGGCGTCGTTCCGGTGTCCCCACATCGTGTCGAAGTCAACCAGGTTGGTAAACACGAACACATCCGCCCCGGTGTCGCCGCTTCTGGCCACTTCCAGCGTCCTGTTCATCCCGTCCCGGTTGTCCCTGGTGTGCAGCCCCCGCGTAATCCCGCGGCCGGCAAAAAGGTCCTCGATTTTTCCGATGGTCATCACTGTTTTCCCCGCGCCGGTGATGCGATCCAGGACGGTGTCGCTCGGGGGTTCAATCGAGAAATCTTTTCTTCTTTCAGTTCTGTAAAATCCGCCGACTTCGCCAAGAAACGGCCGGGCAATGACACGGCACACTCCGTGGGGCGGGACCAGTATTCGCCGGGCGGCCTCGCAATACCTGTACAACAGATCAACGGGTACGACCTGTTCGTGGGCGGCGATCTGAAACACACTGTCCTGCGATGTGTAAACGATCAGGTCTTCCGATTCCAGGTGAGCTTGACCCAATTCCTTTATAATCTCCGTCCCGCTGGCCGGTTTGTTCCCAAGTATACCGCGCCCGGTCTCAAGATTGAAAACATCGATCACGTCCGGAGGAAATCCCTGCGGGTAAACCGGCATTGGCCGGTCGACTAGACATGCCATTAACTCCCAGTGCCCCGACGTGCTGTCTTTTCCCACAGAGCGGGGTTGCATACGCCCCCAATGGGCCGTCGTTTTGTCTTCACGGGACACTCCCGATATGTCGACGATGTTACCCAAACCCATTCGTTGCATGTTGGGAACACGAAGCCCACCGACGGCCCGTGACGCGTTGGGAACGCTGTTCGCCACAGTATCACCGTAGCTTGCCGCGTCCGGTGCCGCACCGACGCCAACACCGTCCAGCACGATGCAGAAAATGCGATCAAACTGTTTCATGTCGACAAAATTTGTGTAGTGGTTCAGACCGCGACGTGGTTGGGCAGAATGCCCAGCAGCGACTTGTAGGTCTCGACCTTGCCCTTGCGAAAATAAGTCCGTGGCACCCGTTTGCTCAAACCGCAAACGATGTCGTACCCAATAGTATTGGCCCAGTCGGCCAGATCGTGGATCGAAATGAAAGCTTCCCCGTGAGGGCCTTTCTGACCGCCAATCAATACAACTTCGTCTCCAAGCGCCGGTATTTCCGGCAAATCCGTCAGGTCAACCATGGTCATATCCATCGTCACTTTGCCCACGATGGGGACAATCCCCCCACCCACCAGCATGTGCCCGCCGGAGACCGGCTGGTACGGGTAACCGTGACCGTATCCGACAGGAATGACGCCTACAACGGTGTCCCGGGTTGTTTTAAAGTTACGCCCGTAGCTGATCGTTTTTCCTGCGGGCATCCGCCGGATTCGTGCGATCCGGCTTTTCCATGTCAGAACCGGTTTGATCTCGGACCAGGGTTCGAGCCTCGCCGGCAGATATCCGTAAGCGAGCAATCCCGGCCGAACCAGATCCATGTGGGACTCTTTCACTGTCAGGATGGCCGCGCTGTTTGCGCTGTGAACGATGGGGATTTTTACGCCGTTTTCGCGCAACGTCGCGATGAGTTGGTCGAATTCCTTCACCTGGCCGCGTGTAAAATCGGGATCGGATTCCGACACCGGAAAATGAGTGTAGACGCCTTCCAACCTGAGGTTCGGTAGAGCGCTGATGTGTTTGATTTTCTCGGTCGCTTCTTCAAGCGCTACACCGGTGCGCCCCATTCCCGTATCGACTTCGACGTGCACTTCGATTTGTTTACCGTGATCGCAGGCATAGCGCGACAGATCGTCGGCGATGCCGGTTGACGAAACCGTGACGGCCAGGCCGGCATACACAACCGCCGGGACCTCCGTTGAAAGAATGGGACTGAGAACCAGAATTTTATTTTGTATGCCGGCTTCTTTGAGTTCGATGGCCTCATCCAGCGTGGCCACTCCGTAAATATAAACCTGTTTCTTCGCCGCTTCCGCGACCTGGACGGCGCCATGACCGTAGGCATCGGCTTTCACCGTGAGTAAAATACGCGTCTGGTTACCGAGTCTCGACTGGATAACCTTCAGGTTTCGGGTCAGCTGATCGAGATCTACTTCAATCCATGTCGGTAGTTTTTTCATTTGTGTTTACCTTGAAAACGTCTTCCGCCCCTGTATCATCGCATCTTCTGAACGCTACCGCACCGGATCAAACAGGGTCAAGAAATAATAATCCGCCATGGGCCCGGCGACACAAAAAAAAGA
>CAYUDF010000193.1:0-6068 GCA_964443465.1 uncultured bacterium | reverse complement strand
GGCGCTACCACGAACTGCAGCCCGTCACGCTTGGCGCGAAAAGATGTCTCCCAGTTGATTCCCGACGGAGAGCCGATCCGGATACCATCGATTGAATAGAACCCGGCGGATCGTACGGCGTCGGACATTCCAAGGTCGTTCAACAATCCAATCGAACCCGGCGGGACGCCGTCCCCGCACGTTTTGTCCCTCGGAAAGGACTCCCGGTCGATCAGCAGGACGCGGTAATTGCGCCGCGCCAGGTCGCACGCCGCGGCTGATCCGGCCGGTCCGGCGCCGACCACAATCACATCGGCATCCAGGATATCTTTGGGATTCGGGGGGTTCATTGGGGTCCTTTTGCTTCTATTCAGTGCCCGTGACGTCCCCACAATAACGCATCCAGAAAGCGGTGTCATCCGCCCGATTTTCGGACCAAACCGTCGAAATATTGCTTGAAGGAAGAGGGGCGAATCGCTAGAGTCGACGGATTAATTACGGTTTCTCAACGCCGGTATTTCCGGTCCGGAACACAGGAGGTATTCCCCTTGAAGCGGTTATTTCATCATAAGTATATTTTCATCGCGGTGGTACTGGTCACGATGGCTGCCGGTCTCGCCCACGCGGGAACCAAGGCCGAATTCGACATCTACGGTTTTGTCCGTTTTGACCTGATGCGATTCGACTCCCAGATGAACAATAATCTGGTGCCGATGTGGGTTAAAAATGAATACGACGGCAGTGTTCTGAAGGACGATCCCGCGTTTGCGTTGCACCCACGGCTGACGCGTGTCGGTATGCGATTCAAAGCGTTTGAACTGAGTGACACCTGGAAAGCAGACGTTGGCATCGAAGTCGACTTCCAGAACTTTGCTGGAGCCTCGGAATCGCGCCAGACGCCACGTTTACGGCTGGGTTACATACGCCTCCACTACGGCTACTGGCAGTTCATGGGCGGTCAGCACTGGGATATCATCTCTCCCCTGTATCCCAACGTAAACCTCAACGGTATCAACTGGAACGTGGGAAACCTCGGTGACCGCCGGCCCCAGTTGCGTGTGACATTTGCGCCGCCGACCGGTGACGGCGGCAAAGTCTATTTCACCGGCGCTATCTGCCAGGGCGGCGCCGTCAACATGGTTGATGTCGACAGGAACAACGTCCCGGATGGCCAGGACGCGGACTTCGGGCAGTTGCAGGGCCGCTTCGGCATATTCGAGCCGGTCGGCGAAAATTTCGATGTGCGTATTGGTGTGTGGGGACATTTTGCCCAGGAAGAATCATTTGTGAACGATTCGACGCTGGTCAAACAAGACATGGAATCGTGGAGCGCCGGGGCCGACTTCCGGTTTGATATCAAGAAAAAAGTGAAAATCCTCGGCGAGTTGTGGACCGGCGAAAATCTCCCCGACCTTCGCGGTGGCGCCGGCCAGGGAATCAACCTCGAAAGGGGTATTGGTATCAGGGCAACCGGCGGTTGGGCCGAGGTCGACTATAAAACATCAGACAAGGTCACCCTGCTCGTCGGATACTCGATGGACAATCCCCGGGATGAGGATCTGGAGTACAATATGCGGGCCGAAAACCGGCTGGGTTACGGCGCCCTCCGCTGGAAACCATGGGCCAGTGAGTTCATGCTCGCATTAGAATACATGCGGTTCAGTACAGACTATGTCGGCTTCGACGATACGTCGGTCAGCAACCACGTCGACATCAACATGATGTATTTCTTCTAGGCACCCGCGACGATAGTAAAAATAGCGAAGGCCTCCGGATTCACTAAGTCCGGAGGCCTTCTTTTGCGCTGGCTTTGCACTCGGATACTATTTGGACGCCAGCACGACCTGTGTCCACAACTTGATGGGTTCGGGCGGCTCCGGCCGGTCGCCGCCGCCGGAGGGTCTCATTCCGCCACCGCGGCCGCCGCCGGACTTGCCGCCACCACGGCCGCCACCTCCCGAGGGACGTCCACCTCCTTCACCCATCGATTTCTGGATTTCATCACGCATTTTTTCCAGATCGACTTCGGGTGACTCAAGGCCGACACCGATCAGGTCGCCCTCAGTTGATCCGATTCCGTATCCGAATCGGGCCGTTTCCGCGAGTGGTATCTTGAATTCGATCACAAGCGCGTCCTTGCCGGCCTTGGCGGCCACCAGAATGCCGTCGAATTCATCCACCCGTCCGCGGCGCCATATTCTATCCTCCCGACCGATGACCATAACTTCACTGGACGCTTTGTCGAAGGCTTCAACCATCTTGGTCGGATCCCGCTCTTTCAGAAGGGGCATTAATTCGTCTGCTCCTTCGACGACCCCGATGGGATACCGAACGCCGAATTGCCTGTTTCCCGTTGCCTCCGGGTCAAACCACAGATACAGGCCCGACATCATGATCTGGCGGCGGACTTCGCGGTCCCCCACCACAAGCGCGATATACAGGTGGTGGTTGTCATTCATCAATCCAACGGATAACTCGGCTTTTTCAATAAACTTAAGAGCGCCGTCCCAGTCCCGGAATTCACCGTCTATGGAGATTTCCCTGTCCAGTCGCGTACTCTCCATCAGTTCCGGACCGCACGCGCAGAGGCCGGATACCAGGAGACACAGCACCAGACCGACAATTTTTACGTTCATCAATATTTCACCTGAAGGGGTAGGTTGATGGATTAGACATCCCGGGAAGGGGAAAACTTGCGGATCTTACTAAAAAAGATCCCCCACCCCCCGGCCCGGCCGGCCGGGTACAGGGGACGGGCACAAACGTCCGGTTTTTTATTCAGTTCTGTCGTTACCGTCCCACAACACCTGGATGATTTTCCATTCGCCGTTGAGCTTCACCAGACCGCAGACATCATAAAATCCGGTTGAAACGGCGTGTACGACAGCAATTCTGTCATCCTGGTAGATTATCTTCAGCTCGAGCAGGCCTTTCTTGTCCTTGACCCATTCCTGGTTGCGGCCCGAGAGCAAAGTGAGGTACTCGGCTTCCATCACGTCGAGGTATTCCTCGGCGCCGTCCTGGGTGGTCCGGACGTTAACCTTGAACAGGTTGGGGTGCAACGCTTTGGCCATCCGCTCTTTGTCGGACGTGAACCATCCTTCGAGATAGTTACGTACCGTTGCCTCGATCGCAGCGGCATCGGCCGCGTCGGCCGCCGTTGAAACCACCGGCGTGCCGGCGCAAACGGCGAATAGTACAAGAATCGCGATAAATGATCGCATATCTGCCTCCTGGTATTGTGTCTCCCATATAAACAGGCCCGACCTTCTATCAACGAAAAATCGGGCCTGTGTGTTCCGGAAATCAGTCGAATTTCCGATTCAGACGAATTATTTCGATACCGCCGGGAGACAGCCGTCAGCCATTTGTGCCGTTATGGGTTGCGCCAACGGGAACAGGATCCGCCGTCGGTTCCATCCGCTTGACGTTCGCCGCTTCGGACTCCGCCCGTTCCAGCATTTCTTCGCGGTAGCGGGCGAGAAAGTAACTGATCGTTTCCACGCGGATTTTGATCGAACCCGAAGGTTTGTTTTCGTCGAGATCCTTGAAGTTGAAGTACGGCGTACCGGAACACTCGATGATATCCTCTATCGTCGTGTAAATCGGCGCGTCGTGTCCGCACTTGAAATTGGAAAGCTCGAGGGCGACCAGGTTGGGGTGCCGGGCGACGTACTTCGCCGCCCACACCTTGCGGTTGGTGTTTTCACTGTAGGCGTTTTTCCACACGTCGGTGATGTCCATGGGGCTGGTGATTTCACCGGCGCGGACTTCTTTGCCGAACAGGTCTTCCAGAATGTCCGCGTCAACAGGCAGGCTGTCCTGCGTAAACACGGGATAACCCAGTTTCTGAAACTCCACCAGGATATCGTGGTTGATACCCGGGTCGTTGTGATAGGGACGGCCCAGAACCACGATTCCCAGTTTGTTTTCCCGCTGGATCTTGTCGAGGGTTTCCCTCGCCGTCTGGCGCTGGGCCGCTTCGTAACGATCGAGTGCGGCGTATCCTTCGTCGACGGCGCGGTGATTCTCCCGGCGCGTGAGGCCGAGGACATCCTTGAAAGCCAGGTACATCTGACGGGCGAACAACCGCGGCTGGGCGATGTTGACGAGGGGATCGAGGTACTGGATTCCATTTTCAGCAAAGATATCGCCCTCCTTGGTAAACGCCGCCTTGACGGACTCGGGTGTCGCGGTGACCGTCGGGCAGGCGCGGCATGCCTGCGTGTTGACCAATTCACTGCGCAGGTCGTCCAGCATCGGAAAGAAAATAAAATCGAGAGCTTTCTTCTCGTGTTTTTTATAGAGCAGGTTGTGTACGTGGGGCAGCGCAACCTTGCTTGGAAAACAGGGGTCGATCGATCCGCGCTTGGCGCCTTCCTTGTACAACTCCTCGTTGGTGAAATCGGAGTACACCAGGTTTTTCGCCGGTATACCGAGGCTCTCGAAGTACGCGCTGAACAGCGGGTTGGTCGAGTAGGCATTCAGCACCCGCGGGATACCGATACGTATTTTCTTTCGATTTTCCAGCAACTCGACGCGCCGTTTTTGTTCCGGAGTCACACGGATCTTCGACGGAGGATCGGCGACGATTTCCGGTTTCGTCTTCTTGAACACGTCCTTGGCGCCCTTTGCGAGCAAGTTCGGGCTTGCACCCAGCGTGGAATCCAGTTCCTTTTTAATCACCCGCATCGCATCGACGTCTTCTACCAGCCCCTTTTCACAGGAGTTACCCACGATCAACCGGCGCGCACCCTCGGTGAGCGGAACCTTTGACTCGTGGCTGGCGTGCGCCGCCAGCTCGGTGTCCACTTCGCCCTGGTGGTGTTCGTGAAAACCGACTTCGACGTCGATGAACGTCCGCAGACATTCGTTTTTACAGAAGTGGCAGCGTGTTTCCTCGCTGGTGGTAGTCGTGTAGCTCACCCGCATCGCGGCATCCAGGCCGATGAACGACGTCTTGCGCCCGTGTGACTCCAGACGGGCCGATTCCAGCGCGGCGCCGATGGCGCCACTCTCGCCACAGAACTTGTGTACGATGATATCGGGCTCAACACCCTGTCCGCGATAACGCGACTTGATGAAATCAACCTGGGATTTTACCGCGGCCAGGTTTCTCTGGGTGCCGCCCTGCAACACGAACCGTTTGCCAAGCTTGGCGAGATTGGGTATCTGCGCGACGTACAACCAGATGTTCTTGGGCAGAACATTGGCCAGTCCGGCCATAATCTCCGCCGGGCTCCAACCCTGCCGCTGAAAGTCGACAATATCCGACTGCATGAACACGGCGCACCCATAACCAAAGTTGGGCATCGCCTCAGCGCTGAACGCCTTTTCGGCAAACTCTTCCACCGGCACGCCGAATCCACCGGCCGTGCTCTGCAGGAAGTAACCGTTGCCGGCCGAACATTGCGTATTCAGTTTGAAATCTTTTACCGAACCATCCTTTAGCGCCATAATCTTGATGTCCTGACCACCTACATCGCAGATAACGTCCACGTTGTCGTAGTAGTGCAACGCCGATTCGGCGTGTGCAACCGTTTCAACGATCGCCGCGTCGGCGCCGAGCACGTCCTTGAGAACATCCTTGGCGTAACCGGTCGTGCCCACTCCAAGAATGTGCAATGTGGCGCCCTGGGATTCGACCTGGTGGCGCAAATCCGCGATCACCTCGACGGTGTCTTCGATCGGATTACCCTTGGACAACTGATACGACTGGCAGAGAACTTCCTTCTCCGGGCTGAGCATCACGGCCTTGGTTGACGTCGATCCCCCGTCCACACCTATAAAGGCGTTAACGATGTCACCGGGCTGGAATTTTGCCGCTTCGAACGGTACCGGCTTGTACTTTTCCCGGAACAGCTCCAGTTCGTCTTCCGTTTTACTCAATCCGTAGGCGCACCCCTGCCGGTTCGCCTTGCGGCCCTCCTGGACATAAAGTTCCAGGTGTTCGGTGCCGCGATACACTCCGACATCTTCGTCCTCGTCCCTGCCGTACTCGACGGCCCCCAGGGCGGCGAAGTACTGGGCGTTCTCCGGCACTTTAATAAGAGACTTGGGGTCGACACCCTCTGGCAGCGGGAAATCGC
>CAYUDF010000192.1:1018-6083 GCA_964443465.1 uncultured bacterium | reverse complement strand
ATTTGAAGCGGTTTACGCGCTCAAACGATTCGGTATGCTGGATCTTTTTTCGGCGCCGGAGCAATGGGAATCAGCACGTTCAAAAATCGACGTGTTCAAGTTCTACTCGGGGCACGTGGGTACCGACGGCTGGAGTTGCGTCGCCAATCCGAGTGCAACCTGCGGCGCGAATTACATCGACAACTTTGTGGCGGTCGATGCCTTCGCGAAACTGGGACTATGGGGCATTGACATCGTCATCGAGTCCTTCTTCGCGGGACCGGTGATGGCGGTCGACCCGATTCAATGCTCGACGAGCGACCACGTGTATTCACTCACACTCAACGGATCAATCAACATCATTCAGAGCGTCGAGGCCAACGGCGGTGTCGTCCGCAGTCTTGCCATGGATGAACCCCTCCGCCAGTGGCTCCCGGCCTACTACTATGTACATACTGGCCAGACCGACCCACGTCCGTGCCTCGCCGATTCGATCGGTCTCCTCGCTGATCACATGGCCGCATACCTGCTGCAGATGGAAATCTGGTTCCCGTCGATTCCCGTCGGGCAGATCGACCTCTACCCGGAAGTCAGCGTCGACATGTTCAAGCAGTGGGTCCTCGCCCTCGAGGCGAGGGGTGTGTCGATTCCGTTTCTGCACCTCGATGTGCACGGCCATCGAGTCGACCAGTATATCGGTTTCGGATTCAATATCGACATGGCCGCGGACTTTCTGGAACTAAAAACTTTTCTCAACGCCCGTGGAATAGAATTTGGTGTGATCCTCTCAGACGTATACTGGGACAGTCAGCTGTGGGAACCGGGTACATATACGGACCAGACCTACTACGATCAAACGATGGCCTGGGTCAACACGGTCGCGACAACCAACGTGAATCTGGATCACATAATCATTCAAAGCTGGGTCAAGCCGTACTTCACCACCGGCGCGGGGCCCAATGAGGTGCCGGTCAATCTGCCCGAAGACGATCCGTTGATCTACAGTCATGCACGTCTTATAAATGAGATCCTCGACGTCGTGGTGGCAATCAACGATGACACGGTCGCCAGAGTCCCGTCGGGTGCGGCGCTGTTTCAGAACCTTCCCAACCCGTTCGGTTCACAGACTACGATAGAATATGCGCTGATGGAGTCGTCCAGGGTTTTTCTAGCGGTATACGACGTTCGCGGGCGAACGGTACAAACCCTCGTCGACGCCACCCAGGAGCAAGGAACGTATACAGTTGATTTCTTCGCTACTGGCCTTCCCGGCGGTCTTTATTTCTACAAACTTCAAGTCGACGATCGACACATCGAGACTAAAAAAATGCTGCTCCTGAAATAGCGGAGCTTCGCGTGGGACGAAATGTAACCCCGCACCTTCGTGTCTCGCTATAGAGAACGGTCCGCTGGAATTGTGGGGCCGATTTCTTTCTTGATGATTCGCTTGATCTTCTCTGCGAAAATACGCGCCACTTCGCCGTTTTGAAACAGGTTACCCTCTTCCGTCACAGTGATTTCGGCGGGCAGATAGTTGCACGTAATCCTCGCCTCGAACACAACGTACCAAGCAGACGCAGCCTTGCCGTCTCTGATCCCGTAGACCTCTTTGAGGAACGCCTTCGACACCACGTCAACGTCCGACGGGGGCGCAGTCCTGGTGCTCTGTCCCGACATCAGTTTCGTCATTTGCTGTATTTCCCGACTTGTACTGTTGTTTCCCGACACGAGACGGATGATGTCGTCGTTATGGAAGTGTTGCGCCACTTCCTTGTAGATGGCGTCGTCCGAATGCTGGGCCTCAGCGAGTTTTGGTTCGAGTTCAATGTCGTAGAGGATAACGCGGATGGGCTCGCCGGGCTTACGTTTCGGGGCGGTCTCGATGCGCTCCAGGCGCTCGAGGTTCGCTAATTCGGATTTTTCCAGGGCAGCCTGGGCCTGCATGACCTGCTGCGCTTTCGGATCGGACTCGTCGTGGATGGTAACGGTGCCGTCTTTTGCTGTTTCATAGACGAGCGTCTTGTTGCCGTCCTCATCGACGCGATAGACCTTCTCGTGACCGTTTGTTGTCGAAGTCCGATACCCGGCCGTGCAACCAGACACCGAGAAAACAAAAGCAACAAACAAAGTAAGTATAAAGAACTTTGATACAGTTCGGGACATTTTGAGACCCCCTGGGAAACCAAGAATCAGGCGATTTCGGGATTAACGAAGGGGGTAATGCAAGAAGTTGGCCAAGTGGGACTCTCCCGGAACCGGTAACACCGGTTCCGGGAGATTTCAGTTGATTCCGTTACTTTGGCGTCGCTGTGAGCGAACCGTTCAAAACAATGTTGTTTTCGCTGCTTATTCTGAATAACGTTACATTTACGAGGCGTATTGTATGCGGAGCAGCGAGTGAGATCCTCGCACCCGAGATCGGCAGGCTCCCCGAGACCCAGAAGTTTTCCCCGTTGCTGGCGGCAACGCCATTAAGTTGACCCGGCGCTACTGTCCCGTCGAAACCGGCGGACACGAAGTAATGGATGTCTCCAGCAAAGAAACTGAAACTTTCAACGTTTTCCAGGCCCACACCTTCCAACACCCCGGTCGGCGTGAAAGTAGCACCAAACATCTGGGCGTCGCTACCGGTGACTGTAAGCGTTCCCGACACATCCCAATCGCCACCCGGCGTGATGACAACGGGGTCGCCAAACACCGACAGATCGATCGGCGGTATCGTGACACCCGGCAGATTGATTGCAGCCCAGTCGACCGCCGCGTCGACGAGATTGCTGATGTCGTCCGCATCAAGCGGTGGAAATTGTAGAAACGTACCGGTACCGTCGTCGACCCGTATCCCCTTGCCAAGAATATCGATGCTGTCGAGCTTGCCGTCCGTCATGTCGACCGCAACCGCCTTGACGATATCCCAAGTCTGGGCGTTGTCGAACGCCGGGCTCAAGTTCGAGTTGTTGTTGAGCAATTCCGAGAATCCGGCCAGGATTGCGTTGTAGATGTCCATGTTGGCCGAGGCGGCGGATGAGGCCGACGACCCGCCTGAGATTGGGGCAACCGTCGTCGGGTCAAAGCCCAGCGCAGCGGTCATATCATCAATCGCTCCGCTGAAAGCCGCACTGACCGAAACACCCTGCTGAACCCGGTAGATACCGTTAATATATGTTGCGTGTGTGATCGGAGTGACGTTACCCGTATTGTTCTGCCCGGCCAGAATGAGACCCAACATTCCCGAGGTCAGGCTGACCGTCTCCGCGGTTGACTCATCGACGTACGTTCCACCCGTCGCCGTAACGGCATGGACACCCGCGGTACCAATCGGCAACTCACCACTCCAATGCCCCGTGGCGTCAGTGGTGAAGGGACCGGCAACGTGATTGCCGGGAGCGCCCTGTATTGTAATCTCGTACACGTGGACGGTAGCTGCCTGGACGGCGCCCTTGAAAACATAGCCGCTTACCGAAAGAGGCATACCCCCGCCAGCTGTGGGATTGGGATCGTCATCGCTACCACACGACACCATTCCAGTGGCCAGGAAAAGAACCGCCAGCGTCGCGAAGCCGCGACTAGCTGGCAGGATCAGATGCTGACCCCACGACCGGCCGGAATTTACAATTTCCATTAAACTCTGTTTACGCATGACAGCCTCTCCCGTGTTTCTATTGTTAAGCACTCCAGCTATCTATAACGATAGTTAGTGTAGCCTAACAGCATATCGGCCATAACGTCAAAAGATTTATTAACGCTGAAAAAGGAAATGCCGGGTGCAAGACCCGGACAATGCGGGCGTTGTTATTACAACGTCCTCAGGGTGGACTTCCCCCGGTTTAATAGACACTTCTTAGGTTATAATTGAGCCTGAAGGAGGAGTCAATGTCTAGCCAAAGATATACCCCGGAGTTCAAGGAAGAAGCGGTCCGGCAGATCACCCAGCGGGGTTATTCTGTGCGGGAAGTCGCCGAGCGTCTGGGTGTTTCCACACACAGCTTGTATAAGTGGGTGCAGGCCACGCGGCCCGCCAAGGTGGACGCCGATGAGCTGGCGAGCGCCAGGCTTGAGAACCAGAAGCTCAAGGCCGAGCTGCGGCGAGTTCAGGAAGAGCGTGACATCTTAAAAAAGGCCGCCGCGTACTTTGCAAGGGACCCCGAGTAAAGTACGCGTTTATCCGTGCCCACAGCCACGAGTACCGCGTGGTTGTGATGTGCCGGGTTCTTCGGGTTCACCGTAGCGGATATTACGCCTGGCTAAAGAAGCCCCTTTCTGATCGGACCATTGAGGACAGGCGGCTTCTGGAGCTGATCAGGGATTCGCATGATACGAGCGGTGGAGCTTATGGCAGCCCGCGAGTGTTTCTGGATCTACGAGAACAGGGCGAGACCTGCGGCCGGCACCGAGTGGCCCGGGTGATGAAGCAAGGCAGGATCAAGGCTGTCAGGAGTTATAAGCGGCCTCGCTATGTTGCCGGCAAGTTGTCTCTGGTCACACCGAACCACCTGCAGCGGGAGTTCACGGTGGACCAGCCGGACCGGGTCTGGGTAACGGATATTACTTACATCCGTACCTGGCGGGGTTGGCTTTATCTTTCAGCTGTGATGGATCTGTATTCCCGGAAGATTGTCGGTTGGTCGATAAAGCCGACATTGGCCAGAGGGCTGGTTCTAGATGCCATCTTGATGGCTGTGTGGAGAAGGAAGCCGAAAAGCCAGGTCCTTGTGCATTCGGACCAGGGTTCGCAATACGGTAGCGATGATTGGTACCGGTTCTGCCGAGCGCACAACTTAAAGCCCAGCATGAGCCGTCGGGGCAACTGCTGGGACAATGCCGTGGCGGAATCATTTTTCAGTTCGCTTAAAAAGGAAAGGGTGCGCCGGAAAGTCTACCGGACACACGAAGAGGCAAAAGCAGAGTTGTTTGATTACATCGAGATGTTTTACAATCCGAAGAGGCGCCACAGCCATAACGGCGGCGTCAGTCCCGAGGCATTTGAACGTGCCTCAAACCGTGGCCTTTAAGTGTCTACGAAAGTAGGGGAAGTCCAGGGTATAAAGCGAATTGTAAGACATTAAGGTGCTTCTACCCTTGCGGGCGT
>CAYUDF010000192.1:0-918 GCA_964443465.1 uncultured bacterium | reverse complement strand
TGCTATCGCAACGTCCTCAGGGTATAAAGCGAATTGTAAGACATTAAGGTGCTTCTACCCTTGCGGGCGTTGCTATCGCAACGTCCTCAGGGTATAAAGCGAATTGTAAGACATTAAGGTGCTTCACTTCAGAAGCACCATTTTCCCTTCGAAGCTCTGTCGCCTCATCTCGATTCTATACATGTACACGCCGCTCGCCACATCCTGCCCAAACTCATCCTTTCCGTCCCATCCCACTTGCTGCCGCCCGGCCGTCATCCAGATGTTGCGAACCAGTTCGCGAACCCGGCGGCCCAGAACGTCGTACACGGTGACGTTGACAAGACCGGATTCAGCCGTCACATAGTGGATCGTGGTGCGCGGATTAAACGGGTTAGGCGCCGCGAAATGTTTCCCCTGAAGCACGAAGGGCGCAGCGGCCACACCCGTGGACACGTCGTATTGCAAAACCACACGTCCCGGCCAATGCCCGGTTCCCATAGAAAAAAGGTTCTCCGGCGAGCCCCACCCACCGACGGGTGAATATCCCGCCCGACGGACGCGATTGTTGAGTTGATCAGCCCAGTACAGCCTCTCATCCTCCTCATCCCATACCATCCCCATTACCGCAAACGGATCGGTAAAGTCGACCGTCACCGGACCACCGCCGTTGATCGGACCACTCGCAATCTGGTTGTCCTCTCCCCACAGCACCCGGCTGTAGGTAAAGTCAAGTGTTAGACCCTTGGGCGAGTTTAGCCCGGTATATAGCGTATCCGTCGAACCACTCGCATCCAGATTGTGACGAAAAACCATGCCGGTTGCGCGACCGCACCAGTACACTCTGGCGCCGGGAAGATCCAGTACAATATCGTACGCGTCGCCGGGCAGGTATTTTACCAACACGCGATTTGTGCCATCGGGATCCGCCTTTCGCAG
>CAYUDF010000191.1:0-6097 GCA_964443465.1 uncultured bacterium | reverse complement strand
ATGAATCATTCGAGCACCCCGAAGTTGCGGCAATGATGAACGAGACCTTTGTCTGTATCAAGGTGGACCGCGAAGAACGCCCGGACATCGACAACGTGTACATGACCGTATGTCAGATGATGACGGGCAGCGGAGGATGGCCGCTGACGGTTTTCCTCACACCCGACCGGGAACCGTTTTTTGCCGCTACCTACATTCCCAGGGAAGCCATGCTCAACATGATGCCGCGTTTGAGGCAGGCCTGGGAAACCGACAGGGCCAAGTTGCTTCAGAGCACGGTACAGATCATCGCGGCGCTGCAGGGTATCACGGCGGGGTCGCCCGGCGCGGCGCTGGACCTGGACCATATCAGGACCGCCGTTGAACAACTGGGCAGCCGTTACGACGCGAAGTGGGGCGGATTTGGAACGGCGCCCAAGTTTCCGACGCCACACAACCTCACGTTTCTATTGAGATACTGGAAAAGAACGGGAGACGAACACGCGCTGGACATGGTGGAAACCACGTTAAAGCAGATGCGAAGGGGTGGAATGTACGATCACGTGGGTTTCGGTTTTCACAGATACTCCACCGACCAGACCTGGTTTCTTCCGCATTTTGAAAAAATGCTGTACGACCAGGCCATGCTCGTGATGGCCTACACCGACGCGTACCAGGCGACAGGAAATCCGGAATACAGGCGCACGGCGGAGGAGATTCTGACTTACGTGCTTCGCGACATGACTCACCGCGACGGAGGTTATTATTCCGCCGAAGACGCCGACAGTGAAGGCGAAGAGGGCAAGTTCTACCTGTGGGCGGAAAAGGACCTCAGGGAACTGCTCGGGGCGGACGCCGACCGTGTAATCGAAATCTTTGGAGTTCAGCCGGAGGGGAACTGGTCTGAGGAATCTTCGGGCCACCGGCCGGGGACCAATATTCTGCACCTGGGTAAACCGCTGGCCGAAGCGGCTTCCACGTACAGTTTAACCGAAGAACAACTTCTGGCCTGGTGGGAGCCCCTGCGAATGCGCCTGTTCGACGTGAGGGAGAAACGCGTTCACCCGTACAAGGACGACAAGATCCTCACCGACTGGAACGGACTGATGATTGCGGCGATGGCCAGAGCGGCCCGCGTTTTTAACGAACCGCGGTACGCGGAGAGCGCAAAAAACGCGGTGAAATTTATCGAGAAAGACCTGGATAATCCGTCGGGTGGTTTGTACCACCGTTATCGCGACGGAGAAGCTTCGATCCGTTCGATGGTTGATGACTACGCTTTTTTCACCTGGGGGCTGCTGGAGCTTTACCAGACATCGTTTGACACGGAGTATCTCCGGTCGGCGGTGGAGTATACCGATTTTCTGCTGGAATATTTCTGGGACGAACAGTCCGGCGGGTTGTTTTTCGCGCCGGACAACGGAGAGAAACTGATTGTGCGGTCGAAAGAAGTTTACGACGGCGCAATCCCGTCGGGAAACTCCGTGGCAGCGCTGAACATGGTCCGGCTCTCACGTATCACAGCAGAGACAAAATACGAGGAGAAGGCCGTTGCAATCGGCAGGGCGTTTGAACAACAGGTGTCCAGAGGCCCATCCGCCTTCACCGTGTTGATGTCCGCCGCAGATTTTCTGGAGGGTCCGTCGTTTGAGATCGTGATTGCCGGCAAGCCCGATGGGGAAGATACACGACGGATGATGGCGGAGCTCAACTCCCGCTACATACCGAACAAGGTGGTTGTGTTCAGGCCGGAACCCGACGGGGGTGACGTGACCGATCTGGTGCCCTATACGAAAAAGCAGGGAGCCGTGAACAACGCAGCAACCGCTTATGTCTGCAGGAATTATGCGTGTGAGCTGCCGACGACGGATGTCTCGAAGATGCTGGAACTGCTTGGCGAAAAGTAATTCGGACCTTCTTATTTTATTTATCGCACCAAAAAAGTCCGAATTAATCTTGACACCGATTTAGTCGATAGATATAGTGCCCATATATGAATGTGGACCTCGGCATGCCATTGTCCCAATTGATTAACCACGTTAAATAGTCCGTTTGTTCGACTCCAGTAACTTAATTATCCTCAGGAGGATGCCGTGGTACGGCCCCTGACGACAATAATAACAGCGATAATATGTCTGATTTCAGCGCCGGTTATGGCCGGTACTGAATCGGAGCAACCGCAGGTGGCGGGGGTTCCGTCGGCCGCCGGTATCGACGAGAAGCTGGGAGAATTCGTACCCGGGGAACTTGTGTTTCTCGATGAGTCCGGAGATTCGCTCCAGCTTGGCAATATCGTCGATCGTCCCACCATCGTGACACTGGTTTACTACAACTGTCCATCAGTCTGCCGGCCCCTGCTCAACGAGGTGTCGGACATGCTGGGAAAACTGCTCGATCTGAAAATGAATCCGGGTGAGGACTACCAGGTCATTACCATCAGCTTTGACGAATTCGACGGCCCGGACGGATCGGCCCGTCTAAAAAAAGAATATGTCAATCTGCTGCCCGAAGGTTTTCCGGAGGACGCATGGACATTTCTCACCGCCGATGCAGCGACAATTCAGAAATTTACCCAATCCGTTGGATTCGGGTTCCAGAGAGCCGGTGACGATTTTGCCCATCCAACAACACTGGTGATGCTTTCTCCGAAAGGCAAAATCACGCGGTACCTGTATGGGGCGGAATATCTCCCGCTGGATCTGAAAATGGCGATCTACGAAGCGTCCGGAGGCCAGGTTGGCCCGACGATCGCGAGAATGCTGAAGTTCTGCTTCAGTTACGATCCCGAAGGGCGCAAATACGTCCTCAATCTTACCCGGATCGTTGGAACGTGTATGATCCTGAGCCTGGTGGGATTTGCTGTATTCCTCAGATCTGCCGGCAGGCGCCGTAAAGGAGAGGTCGTACAACAAGATGGGGAATAACGTGATCGACGCCGATACTGCCGCGCAACCGGCGGCTGTTGATTTTTACCACGCCAAAAGCAGGTGGTCCGGTCTGGCCGCGTGGATCTTTTCCACCGACCACAAACGTATCGGTTTGATGTATCTGGTCCTGATGCTCACATTTTTTACTGTGGGTATGAGCCTCGGATTCCTGATCCGGCTGGAACTGATCGCGCCCGGCCGCAACATTATGGACGCCCAAACCTACAACGCCGTATTCACGATCCACGGCGTTATCATGATTTTTCTTTTTGTGATTCCCGGTCTGTCGGCATCCCTCGGAAACTTTTTTCTCCCGTTACAGATCGGCGCAAAAGACGTTATGTTTCCGCGGCTAAATCTCGCGTCGTGGTGGCTGTTTCTTGTGGGCGCGATCCTGGCCGTGATGTCGCTTTTTACCGGCAACGGGCCTCCCGACACCGGTTGGACGTTTTACGCACCATACAGCATCAGAACGGGCACCAATGTGACGCTTGCGGCGTTTGCCGTTTTTGTGCTCGGGTTTTCGTCGATTCTCACCGGGATGAATTTTGTGGCGACGGTGCACCGGATGCGGGCACCCGGAATGGGTTTTTTCCGCATGCCGCTGTTTACCTGGGCACTGTACGCCACCGGCTGGATACAGGTGATCGCCACACCCGTCGTCGGGATCACCCTGGTGTTGATGATGGTCGAGCGCACACTGGGCATCGGGGTGTTTGACCCCGCCAAGGGTGGCGACCCGATTCTCTATCAGCACCTTTTCTGGATTTATTCACATCCTGCCGTCTATATCATGATCCTGCCGGCAATGGGCGCTGTCACCGAGATGATTTCCGTGCATTCCCGCCGTGCGATATTTGGTTACAAATTCATCGCGATGTCGAGCATCGCGATTGCACTGTTCGGGTCCATGGTGTGGGCTCACCACATGTACGTAAGCGGAAACAGCGTGTTCGCCAATTTTATATTTTCGTTTCTGACCATGATCGTTGCCATCCCCAGCGCCGTGAAGACGTTCAACTGGGTGGCGACGCTGTACAAAGGGTCCATTGCGCTCGAAACGCCCATGCTGTTTTCTCTTCAGTTTGTGTTTCAGTTCATGATCGCCGGGCTGACCGGCATGATGATCGGCGTCCTGTCGGTTGACGTCCACGTGCACGACACATACTTCATTGTTGGGCACTTTCATTACACGATGTTCGGCGGCATGGGAATGGCGCTGTTTGGCGCGTTACATCACTGGTTTCCAAAGATGTTCGGGCGTATGTATCACCAGCTGCCGTCGAAAATCGCTTGGTTTCTGATTTTTATCGGATTCAACACGCTGTATTTTCCGATGTTTATTCTCGGCTGGCAGGGAATGCCGCGCCGTTACTACGACTATCTGCCAGAGTACCAGGGCCTGCACCAGCTTTCGACGGTGGGTTCCTGGATACTGATCGCGGGTATCATCATCATGTTTGTGAACCTGATCCGTTCCGTTCGCCACGGACGGCCGTGCCCGGAAAAAGATCCGTGGGGTGGCGGACGTACGCTCGAGTGGACAGTGCCGTCACCGCCACCGCTGGAAAATTTTAACGAAATACCGGTAATCAACCGTGGCGCATACGATCTTGAAGAATCGGGGGCAAAATGAGCGGCCCCCATTCGATAGCCCTGGAGGGTCACAAGGATT
Organism: uncultured bacterium; assembly: GCA_964443465.1. Lineage (GTDB taxonomy): Bacteria > Krumholzibacteriota > Krumholzibacteriia > WVZY01 > JAKEHA01 > CAYUDF01. Next base: position 1,516 of record CAYUDF010000191.1, on the reverse strand, counting down.
ACACTGGGTCCAAGATCGGGATCTGGTTGTTTCTTATAACGGAAGTGCTGCTGTTCAGCGGTATGTTCCTCCTCTACGCCGTCTACCGTTCAAACTACGCGGAAGATTTTCACAACGCGGCGAACGAACTGGATACGATGACCGGCGCGATCAATACACTGATCCTTCTCACCAGCAGCTTATCGATGGCGCTTTCGATCGCGGCCGTGCACCACGGCAACCGCAAGCTGGCCGTTATCATGCTGGTAGTTACCGTGTTTTTCGGTGGCTGGTTCATGGTGAACAAATATTTCGAGTGGGGCGCAAAGATCGCCCACGGTATCTACCCGGGTTCAGCAGTGCTGGCGCACCATCCCGAGGGTGAGGTTTTGTTCTTTGGTCTTTATTTCACCATGACGGGTCTCCACGGTATACACGTGCTGGTGGGGATGGTTCTGCTGACGGTGATGATATTCAAAGTGCTCAATCGTCCGCAGGCGGTTGTGCAGTTTGTCGACGGTCACGGCCTGGAAAACGCGGTCGGCGGAAATCTTGTGGTGAAGGATCGCGACGGCAGGGAAGTGTGGACGAGCGAGAAACTCGACGAGTCTGTAGAACGCATCAAGATCAATACGAAATTCTGGCCGGTGAAAAAGAGGTTCAAACGGGCCGATTTCAACCAGCTCGAAAACTCCGGGCTTTACTGGCACGTGGTCGATCTGGTCTGGATATTTCTTTTTCCCTTGTTTTATCTGATTACATGAGGCTGGGCGAATGGATCACGAACACGATACAGAACACGAACCGGTAAGTTACGGGTTATACGTAATCTCGTGGCTTGCCCTGGTGGTCCTCACGGCGATCACGGTTACCGCGGCCGGCATGTCGTTTGGATCTTTCAGCGTATTTGTGGCGCTTTTGATCGCCGCGATCAAGGCGTCGGTGGTGTTGTATTTTTTCATGCACCTCAAATATGAATCAAAACTGTTTCACGCCATGCTGTTTATTGTGCTGGTGACGCTGGCGATTTTTATCGCGTTGACTTTTACGGATACTCTATTCAGGTAAAATCATGCTGAGTGCGCTTTCAAATATGGCCGATGTTGTCAACGGCCCCATGCTGTTCGTCACCGCGATATCGGTGTTTTTTCTCGTCGGCATCACAGCTGTGATGGTTTTTTTTACGATTCGTTACAGCCGCCGGCGCAATCCCAATCCCGAAGATGTCCACGGGCACACGATACTCGAAATCGTCTGGACCGTGATTCCGACGCTGCTCGCGATTGGTATGTTCTGGTACGGCTGGGTCGGGTATCAGTACATGAAGGACGTACCCGACGACGCGCTTGAAGTAACGGTCACGGGCCGCATGTGGTCGTGGTTGTACGAATATGATAACGGCGTACAAACCGAAGTGCTCAACGTGCCGGTGAACAAACCCGTTAAACTCAATATGAAGTCCGCCGATGTCATTCACAGTTTTTATATACCTGCATTAAAAAATCCAGTCGACGGCCCACTGCTTCATCACGATTTA
>CAYUDF010000190.1:0-6119 GCA_964443465.1 uncultured bacterium | reverse complement strand
CTGCCTTGTTTTGACAGCGATGATTATGGCTGGTCTCGGAAGTGTCGCTAACGCCGAGAAAGTGGATCTGGAGGTTCTGAGGGAACTGACCAGTAAATTTGATTTTGCAATTGAGTACGGGGATGCCACGACGGGCAAGCTGAAATTTATCTACACGGACAATTCGAATCACGTCCACATCTATCGCTACGAAGGCGGCTACATGGATATGGACTGGGAACAGACCAATCTGGGTACCCGGGTCACATCGATGTACGTAGCGGAACTGTACGGCGATGGTCGTCCCATGCTGGTGATTTCGACCATCGGAGGCCGAATCCTGGTTTACGACATGGATGGCTACGATCTGGAATGGGAAAACCTGCAGGACCCGTTCGATGTTATTTACTACATGGTGTCGGAAAACCTGGACAGGGACCCCCAGCACGAGCTGGTTATTTTGACAAAAGGCAAGCTGGTAATATACGACAGCCTGATGAGGACGTTTGAGTGGACGAGCCAGCGTCCAATACCACCCGCCCAGCAGATGAAGCTGGCCAACGTGGACAACGATCCGCAGCTGGAGATCATCCTGAGCTCCGGTCTCATTCTGGATTCAAAGTTTTACACGGTTGAGTTCCAGGCTAACAAACCGTTTGGGGCCCGGATCTACCTGTTTGATCTCAATGGCGATGGAATCCCGGAAATCTTCGGTGAATCCGCCGATTTTACACTGAGAGTGTTTGACCGTTATTCAGAAAGGGAAATCTGGTAGCGGCCGGCAAAACACAAGACGAACGGGTCCTGTTGTCGTCAATTCAGCACGCAAATTAGGTAGAAAACAGGTATAATTTGGGGCTTGATCGGGATACGCGTTCGTGTTACAATGACGCCGTAATCACCTCGTCTTAAGTAGTTTGATTCTTGGGGCTTACGCATTTAGAATACAAGTACTGATTAATTTCCTTCTGAAGTAGTGCGGACTGGCATTGAAGGGAGGGTCATATTCATGACTCGGATTTCAAACAAATCGTTGTTCGTAATCACCGCCGTCGTGTTTCTTGTGGGATCGACGACGGGTATTATGGCAGCGTCTCAAACCGTATCGTTCAGTCTCAATGGTTCCGGCTCGCTGTTGAACAGCCCCGTGACGTTTCAGGGCATGATAGACAGTGGTCCCATGAGTCCCGGTTCCTTTGTCATCGGGATCGATGACACGGGCTGGCCTCTGGACAACCCGGGTACGCCGCAGGACGAGCGCTGGGATTTTATCCTGGCCACATTTTTTACATATGACAACACCACCGGCGGCGAGCACTGGGATGGTTATTTCCCGATCCAGGGATCCGTCCTGCCGCCCGTTACCTGGCAATTTACCAACGGCGGAGACAAAGTTGGCGGGATCATTCGGTATTTAATTGTAACGATTCTGGATTCGGACCACGACGGAGAAGTCGACCAGGATGAACTGGCCAACCAGTCGGTGGCGGCGAACTTACAGGTTCACATCGAACAGAGCCAGGGTATCTACAATGGTTGGTGTGGTTCTGGTAACATGAACGGAAACCTCGAGAATTTTGATCCGAATATGGACGACATTCTCACGCTTCCGATAGGCAATCTCTACCTGAGGGACTTTAGTTGCGCGGTCCCCGTGGAAGAAACGACGTGGGGTGCGGTGAAAACTCTGTACAAGTAGTCTTTCTTTGATTCTCTGGAACGCGGGTTGTGTACAAGAAAGGTAAGGACAAGATGAAAAGAACCGTTACAGGCTTGGTCGCCTTCGGTTGTGTTTTAATGCTGGGTTCCATGGCGGTGCTGGCTCAACCCAGCCATATGGAATTCGACATGTCCGGTTCAACAAACTTCATGGTTTCTCCCGTTATTTTTAACGGGTCGATCGACGCTGGGGAGCCCCTTCTGATTGGTGGATTCTGGACCCTGCAGGTAGACGATACAGGGTGGCCTGCCGACACAGACAAGGCGGCGCGTTGGAATTATATTGAAGCGACGTACTACACCCCCAATTACGATTTTGGCTTCTGGACAGCAACGTTTGACGAAAATACAACGGTTTCGGCTCCGGCCTGGTCGGTCGGAAAATCCGGAGTCGGCAGTATGACGGGTACGGCGACGCTGCAGATGACCATTGAAGACTGGAACTTTAACGAGATCATTGATCCCGATGAACGTACCTTCGCAATATTTTCGGGCACGTTGATTGTTGTCAAAAACGGCGACGGCCTTTTTGCGGGATACTGCGGGATCGGGTCGTACAGCGGTGCGGCTACAAATCCGGATCCGTGGAGCTTCGCGGATGACGCTTTCAACGGATCGACAATTCTGGACGTTGAGGAATGTTCAGTGCCGGTCGAAGAAGTGACCTGGGGACAGGTCAAATCGATGTACCGTTAACCGGGTACACGCGAAAAACAGAATTAATCTCCTCTGAAAAGTATGAACAAGGACCCCGTGGGCACACCGCGGGGTTTTTGTTGTGGGGGGAGTGATCAGTGAGACTGTCGCCTGAAGTCGATGCGAATTTCCGTCCACATCGTCTGGGGTTTTCCGTCCGCCCGCCCCGGAAGAAATACGATTCGCCTGGCCGCCCGCACGGCTGCGTCTATGCAATCCTGTGGCAGGTCGGTGTCGGCCGGTTCCACAACGCGGATCTTGCCCGATTCATCCACCTGGATTCGGACATCCACGTGGTAACCCAGGCAGTGATTGAGATCCTTTGTGTCGGGCCACGTGATTTCAACGGGCCGCGGTGGTATTACCGTCCTGCTGGTCGTGGCACGCGTTGGCATCGGCGCCTGGGCTTGTCCCAGCAACTCCAGTATATCGTCTTCAGTTGACGGGTTCTCGGTCGGTTTAATCACGTCCGAAGATTTGATCACACGTGGCGGGTCGGGCACCGGCTCAATTTCCACCGGACGCGGTTCTTCGCCTTCCACCCGTATGGTAACGGCGACGATCGCATCGGGCATCGATGCAGGACGGGAAGCGGAGGCGAGGTTGTCGTCCAGCGATTTCCGGAACACGCCGAGATAGTCGGATTTGACGCCAAACAGCAGCACGACGTGGATGGCGATAGCGATCAGTATGATCACCATCCACCGTTTGAGATTTTCTCTTTTTCCGGACATTGCTGCCATCAGGTATTCTCTGCCGAGTGAGCTGTTTGCGTGCGATTTCAATTTATGTTACGCTCGCTGTTGATTCGACCGACGGGTTCCAGCCTTGGAACCCGCGGACAACACCTGTCATTCTACCAGATCCGGGGCGATGCTGAAAGGACACGTAATCGAGTGAACGATCAACCACTCCGGGCATCAAATTTTTCGTTACCGAACGTGTTGACGACTTTGCGAATCGTAATGGCGCTTGTCGCCGCGATTTTCTTTGCCCGGCAGTACGCCGAAAACCTCGCCGTCATACTTTGCATTATCGCGGCACTGCTGGACGCCTTCGACGGCTGGTACGCCCGCAGGTATTCTTTGTGTACCAAATTGGGCGAGCACCTCGATCCGCTTGCCGACAAGCTGCTCATGGCGGTTGTTTATGCCGTGATCGCCTGGAAAACCGGTTCGGCACTGGTTTGGTCTGTTGTCGGTCTTATCGCCCTCCGGGAAATGGGTATGACGATATTCAGGGTATACAGTTTGCGCCGTCATAAAAAATTTATTCCGGCCAACGTCCTGGGTAAAGCAAAAATGATCCTGCAAAGTGCGTTTGGACTGATAATACTTGGATACGCCTACTTCCTGAACGCCGGGTTTGAATTTTCCCTGTCTGTTGTGCTGGTACCTCTGTTGCTGATTCTGGTGATATCTTACTATTCGGCCATTGTTTATCTTGTCAGTTGGAGAAAGGCGCGTTCTTATCCCGTGGATTATATGGTCGGCGGTAAGAACAATACTGTTGCGGCAAAAGCCGGATATCGGGAATCAGAGAGAGCGGTTGCGGGGGAGTAGTATCAGCGGAATCTACCGGTTGAATGCTCTACAATTGCATAACAAAGGGGTCTGTCGCCGACCAGGAACAGACCCACTTTGTGCTACAGACAAAAACTTGGTTTGGCTGGTAGCATTTTAAAATTAGGGAATAGAAAGTTGATTGTCAAGACCGACAACAACTATTACCTTATTATTGTGGTGATGTAAACATGCGTTGGGTATTGAATAAACATCTTGCCTGGATTGTGTTACTGGTCTTTACCAGTTACGTGCTGGTTCCGAACGCGAGTGCCGGCACCCGTCTGGATTCCGGCGAAAAATCCGCGGATGAAGCAGCTTCGCTGAGGTCTGACGACGGCGCCGGGGACCCCGATGTTATACCGTTACGGTATACAATCTCAATGGGGCATACATTTGCTGATCCCGATTCAACAGCATTCGAATTTCCGGAAGAGGAGAAAAATCATCTCATAAGAGATGTGACGATCTTCGTCATCGTTGCTGTGTTTGCCGCGTATTTCATTGTGAAGGTTTTTCTGGAAGGCGATACGGAAGATGACGTGCCCGATGAAGGCAACGGCAAGCCGACACCCCTATAAAAAAAGCGAGGCGACCAGAAAGGCCGCCCCGTTTCGCACATGCTCTCAATCGGTGTGTGTTTAAAGAGTTTTTCCACTCCCGATAGCACTATTCTCGTCACGAAATGTGATCGATAGCCCACCCTGCTCGTTGGTTGTTACCAGACGGAATACAAGCGAACTGCCCGCCCGAATCGGTTTCTCTCCCGTTCGGAACATCACGTCGCTACCCGAGCTGATTCCAATCCAGCCTTTCGGGGCGATGATGTCTTTGATTGACCCGCTGGCATCCGTGATGTTTATACCGTAAACGGTTTCACCGGATGCGGAAACACGGATAACAACAACTGAGACTCCGTCCTCGCTGCTGGTAACACTCTTCGTCACTGTCGGGCCAGCCGCCAGGACGGGAAGTGCAACCAGGACAGCAACCACGATCAGTGCCAGTGTCCCTAGGGACCGCTTCATGATAGACCTCCTTGGTGGATGTCAAAACCAGTGATGCTCGTACGTCAGGTCGGTATCTGAGCGATCTAGTTTCAAGTACTACACGAGCAACATTTCCCAATGACCAGTATTTACAGTAGTTCCGGCAAGTGGGCAGAAGCTCCGGGTAGCGTCATTTATGGGCCTATTATACCATATCGCACCCCGTCGTGTCGACACGTCATAGGCAGATATTGCCGTCCTTATGCTACAAACGGGTACATGTTGCCCCTGAAGCATTGCGGTTGATATGGTTAACATGCATAATATCAATGTGTTATAGCGCTGTTTCCGCGGTACGTGGATTGCAGATCCGGCGATCACATGAAACCCCTACACTTGATCTTTTTTTTCTGCCTGTGGCTGGCAGCCGTATTTCCGGTCTCGCCGGCGTTTTCGAGCGTCAGCCTGTTTGAAAGCCAGGACACAACCCGAATCGAAACCCATCTCGGTGCGGGAGCGCTGGTTTATTACCCGATGTATTTCGAGCAGCCCTACGTCGGATACCAGCTGTACTGGACAATGAGACCTTCGGCGGCAAAATATATTTTTGAGGCACTCGAACGTCACAATATCGGGCTCGAGGTCAATCTCGCGATCCTCAAAATGACCGAAACGAGGGGATTCGTTGACGCATCGGTGATTTTTCACAAATATCTGACGCCGGTGAATCATGGTGAGATCCAGGACGCGGCCTTTGTGGGCGTCGGGGTGGGTATTCTGGGTGTCAAATGGGATACCGAAGATGTCGAATACCGCGATGTGTCTTTTACGGTAGAGATGGGGTACGAATACCGGTTGTGGAGCCGGGCGATCGTGACATTCAAGGCGCAGGCGAGATACCTGGAGGCCGGGCCGATAAACTTCAACGGTGGCGGAGTACTCGTTTCTTTCGGGTGGCGTCGCGACTGACTCTGATTGCTGCGCCAAAAACCTTCCTCTTCTGAAACACGAAACATACTTGCTTCAAGGCCGGGTCACACCTATCATACGGGCGTAATCGGGACTTGAACTCACCAGAGTTGGGAAAGGCGAATTCCATGAGCGGGTATATGAAACGTCGTAGTGTGATTTTGGGGCGATTCTGCTTCTGCTGACCGTATTACCGGTGGTGCTG
>CAYUDF010000189.1:0-6125 GCA_964443465.1 uncultured bacterium | reverse complement strand
AAGTACTATCATAGGAGGGCAGCATGAGCCCGATCGAGTTTTCGGACACTACGGGGTCGATCGTGCTATTATTGCGCAAGATGAGGGTTGGTATGGAAAGCACGACTCTGTGAGTCGAAGGGATATATAGCTGAACAAGTGAAACACACTCCCATATACGCTATTCAGGGCTCGGACCTACGGTCTCCGCTTGCGGGAGCCGAAGTGCGCACGCGCGGCGTCGTCACCGGTACCACACGCAAAGGTTATTTTGTGCAAGATCCACATGGCGGCGAAACAGGTTGTTCGCATGCGGTTTTTGTGTTCAGCCCCCGCCGCAAGCCTCAGGTCGGCGCGCTTGTCGAAGTCCAAGGCCAAGTCATCGATTTCTTATTAGAGGAAACGGAACGCCCCACCACGCAAATTCAAGCAGTTGACGCACGAACGCTGGACGATGAAGGACCGCGGCTGAAACCAGTTTGGCTTACTGGCGAGCGCATTGCGCTCGACAACGACGCGCTTGCGGCGTACCTCAATAGCATCGAGGGGATGCTCGTGGGAATCGAAGCTGGGGCGACTTTCGTGGCGCCGAGCAATCCGTTCGGAGACTACGTCGTCGTACCGGTTGGAACCGACGCGACGCGCACGCGGCACGGCGGTGTGCTGATCGATCCGGTAAACCCGGATCGTTGGTATCCGGGTTTTCGAATCGTCGACTACTCGAGAGCGCCGCAGGTCGACGTGGGAGCCGAGCTTTTGTCTCCGGTCGTGGGACCGCTGAATTACCGGGTCTCGTCGTATCAGATCGCGGCGTTGGGGCGCATTCAGGTGCGACCTGCGAGCATCAAATTCAAGCACACGACGCTGAAGCCCGAACCAACGCGCGCTACGATTCTCACCCTTAACGGGTTCAACCTCGATACACGCGTGGAAGATCCGAACCTCGTGCAGGACCCGCGCCGCGACGTCGATGACGACGTTGCCGATGGCCGCTACGCAAAACTCGCCGCTGCGATCGCACGCGATGCCGCCGCGCCAGATATCGTTGCGCTTCAGGAAATGCAGGACAACGATGGCGCGGAGATCACGGATGTCGTGGCCGCCGACGAGAACTACAAGAAACTTATCCGCGCCATTCGCGCGGTTGGCGGCCCTACGTATCATTGGGTCGACGTTCCGCCGCAGCCCGGGGCCGACGGCGGCCAGCCCGGCGGTAACATCCGCAACGCCTTTCTGTACAATCCTGAGCGCGTCGCGATCGTGCCGGAATCGGTGCGAAACATCGGCGCGGACGATGCCGCGTTCGAAGATTCTCGCAAAGCGCTGATGGTGCGGTTTCGCATGCTGAGCACGAATCGCGAACTCGCGGTCATCAACGTACACCTGGCATCAAAGCGCCACCAGCGAGGAGTTTTCGCGCCCGAACGCCCTGGTTTCGATCCGCGCCAGGAGACCCGCGTACGTCAGGCGCTACTTGTGCGGGACACGCTCTTGAACCTCGCAGAACGCGGTATCAACTACTACGTCACTGGCGATTTCAATGATTTCGAGTTCAGCGAAACGCTTCGCTCAATGCTAGGGGACGAAAGCATCAACCTCGTGGAACGCGTGCCGAGCGAAGAGCGCTACGACTACAACCACCGTGGCAAGTCACAAGCCCTAATGCACGGCATTGTCTCGAAGCAACACGCCGGCAAGCGCAACATGGAGTACGAAATCTTGCACGGAAACGAGCTAGTCGGCGCCCAGCCAGGCCAGCTTGGCGACAAAGCGACAGACCACGCCTATGTGATCGCCCGCATCGAAATGCACTGAGCGAACTGCGCGGAGGGTACCCGCGTGCGCGGGGTAGACGCCAAATTCGATGCGATTTGGGAGTGCGCGCTGTCGAGTTTATTTTTCCGACGAGTGCCTAAAACAGATTAGGAGATAAACCGATGACGACAAAGGGCAAACCAGTTCGTAAGCCACCTGCGCCACAGAGCAAAGAGCCGTTACCGGAAGTTGAGCCGCACATTCCCTTGGGCGATGCTGGGGCGAAGAAGAGGATTGAGCTCCTACTTCAATCTCGCTCCTATCGGCGTTCTGATCGGGATTCCGATCTGCTCCAAAGGGATGAGCTGCGTCCAGCCAGGCTCATGTTGGAGTACCTCAAACCTGAAATATTGCTTCAGGAAGAAAACGTAGAATCAACGATTGTCGTTTTCGGTGGGACCCGAATTATTGAACCCAAAGAAGCGAAGCAGCGCTTAGAAGAACTACAATCTGCGAGGGACAAAGATACAAACAGCGTTGAATTAGACAAGAAGATTCGAGTGGCGGAACGGATCGTCGCGAAGTCACATTACTATAACGCTGATTCAGACCCGGGCAGTGGAGCCTTTACCTGTTGTGTTGGTAGGAGAAGAGTTTTGGAGGAGCGCCTTCAACGCAGATTTTCTGGCCGAGGAAGGTGTAATTGACGAGGAGGATAAGAAAATATTCTGCTTCGCGGAGACCGCCGCAGAAGCGTGGAATCATGTTGTGGAATGGTATCGTGTGCGGGGAGAGGAAATTGTATGAAGGTCGTCATTTCGTTGCGGTACGAGAGGGTTGGAGCTTTGTCCCGTTGAGGACGCCAATCTGACCGGAAATAGTGGTTATTCTGCCATAAGGACTTCGGCGAACTCCTTAGCGGTTCGATTAACGTGTATTTGGGGACGCCACTTTATAACTCGCTTAACATCAATAAAATACGCTTGCATTCTCGCGTGGCGCTCGCAATCAATCACATAGACACCGTTCGTTGCCCTCCGTATAATCAAGCGTCACATTGAGTTCGCCAGCGTACCGCCCGCCGACGTCCGCGAGCTAATGTAGTACACTGTAGAGTGACGATTGGGGTGGCGCAGTAGAAGAATAGCCAGGCTGGCGTGAAAGGAAACGAAACGTGAAGAAGCGACATCGGATCCAGTTTCCCTCGACAGATGTTCGTGAACTCTCTCAAGATGAGGTCTATTTCTATCTTCTCGACGGAGAGGAACAGACGAAGATCCGGCTCCACGAGTACGAGCGCATCTATCGGATACCGGGTCTATACGAGCAGGTGGTCTACGAGCGACTCAAGTGCCAGTCTCCGTCAACCGTCGCTGAGGTACTGGAGTATTCGCTTTCTCAGTCCGACCAACGCTTGAACGAGCTAAGGGTTCTCGATCTTGGCGCTGGCAACGGGGTGGTCGGGGAAGAACTAAAGAAGCACGGCGTGTCGCGACTTGTCGGCATCGACATCATCCCTGAGGCCCGCGATGCGACAGAGAGGGACAGGCCAGGTGTGTACGACGCGTACTATATCATGGACCTCTGCTCGCTAACTGTTGACGAGCGCAACGAAATAGCTTCGTGGTCTGCCGATTGCCTGATCTCGGTCGCGGCGCTGGGGTTCGGAGATATCCCGACACAAGCCTTCTTGGAGGCGTTCAATTTGATCTCGAAGCACGGCTGGGTTGCTTTCAACATCAAGGAGTCGTTCCTTGATAGAAACGACGATTCTGGGTTCTCGACACTCATTCGGGAGCTCATCTTTTCCGAATACCTGGACCTGTACCACCTCCGGCGGTACCGCCACCGATTCTCATTGGAAGGGGAACCCCTCTACTATTTTGCACTCAGCGGGAAAAAGAACGACGATGTCTCGCCTTCATTCATCGAGGGACTCCACCTGCCAGACTAACAACGGATGGGGACATTTCGACAACCGTCAGTCCAAGCAGCTGGTCGATCCAAACGAGGCGAAGCTGACGCAACCCGACTTGTGGTGATTGCTACCTCTACCTCGCCAGAAATTGAAACGTTAAACCGCCGTAAGTATCGTAACAACATCAGACTGCTTGCGTCGGGCGTAATACAATTATTTGACGCTCGGAGCGGTTCGAATAAGTTACCGTTGGGGACGCCATTTCTTCGCAACTTATTTCACTGCAAGTGTTTTGAAAATCGGGATTGCCGGTAGGGAAACGTCGGTGTATATTTCTTCGCTCTTGGTTTTGGGGAACGCACCGTGATGTGCTAAGGATTAAAAAACACTGAAAGAACGCAAGCGCTCGCATCATGGCAGGGAATCGAGGGTTCCCGGGCCCGACACTTGCTCCCGTCCTGTCCGCAGCGGGTCCGAGCGCGAGGATGTTCTTTAGTCCGAGGTTTCCATGCAGGAAAAGAAAAAGAAGCGCGGAAGGCACCAGCCGAAGGGGCTAACTGTTCTCCATGAAGACCGGGATGTCGTCATCGTGGACAAGGCCCCGGGGCTGCTGACCATGGGCACGGACCGGGAGAAGGTGGAGACCGCCTACTATCGGCTGACGGACTACGTGCGCAAGGGCAACCCGAAGTCCCGCGAGCGGGTGTATATCGTGCACCGGCTGGACCGGGAAGTCTCAGGGATTCTGGTGTTTGCCAGGTCCCTGGCAGCGAAGAAAGCCCTGCAGGATCATTGGGCCGGCGTGCAAAAGCACTATCTGGCGCTGGTTCATGGCGTTCCCCCGCAAGCCGAGGGCACGTTCAGTTCCTACCTGGTTGAAAACGGCGTCCATAGCGTGCACTCGACGACAGATCCGAAACGGGGCAGGTTGTCCCACACGGCCTACAAGGTTCTGGGCCATTCGCAGGGGATCTCGCTGTTGGATATTCACTTGCTGACCGGGCGCAAGCACCAGATCCGGGTGCATCTCGCGGAACACAAACTACCCATCGTCGGCGACAAGAAATACGGCGAGAAGCGTACCGCCGCGCGGCGCCTGGCGCTTCACGCGAAGTCGTTAGCGTTTGACCATCCACACAGCGGCAAACCGTGTTTCTTCGAGACTCGGATGCCGCATCTTTTTTCGCGGATTTTGGTATCGAAATGACGTTGGGGAGGTTCGCCGATATATCTTCAGATCCGCGCACGGTTTGATGTATAGGTGTCTTTTTCTTTAGGAAACTATCAGAATTGAAGAGCTCAAATCCTTTTCGTTCGTCCAGCAGACGAAGCTCGGCGCGGAGCCATCTTCGGCTTGGGACATGTGAGATCGGACGCTGGAGGAGAGGCTGATTCGACGCTAAGTCTTTCAACAAGGAGAAAAATATGAGTCAGACATTTGAACTTCCACGTCGAGAAGGGAGCCCTCCCAAGATCGGCCAACAGCCGCCGCAACTACAGTTCTCTGACTTGGGTCCAGAGAATATCCGGCTGGTGTTGAAGGAATGGGCGTTTAGTTCATTTCCAAATGTGAGTGAGCATGACACGTTGATCTCCGTGCCAACCTCTCGGGCGTTGTGGTTGGACGAGGGTGTCAAAGCAGCCCATGACGATGCATTCATGCCTCCGCCGGGAAGCCGGGAATTCTGTCACCTGCATGAAGATGGCAGCTTCCATGCCGTTGTGGATGTCACGGTTGAGGAAGAGATTCTCGAAAAGAAGTGGGGAGTCAGGCATATGTACTATGATCGGGGCGTAAAGGAAATGCTTGTATATGCACCAAGGAGTGAGGACGAGTTAAAAGTTGCACAAAAAATAATCATAGAGTCATACCGATATGCTTCGGGTGATTTGGAAACTAGTACCTAGTTACGAAGGACATACAAGAATAGCATCGGACGCCCAACATCCCACCGGAGTTTTTTGGTGACAAGTGCGTAACCCCCTTGATTCATTTTGCTTACGGACTCAATGCGAACGGCGCGGGCCAGCTGATTTTTGGGGGATCACCTGGAGCGTTGCCGGAGGCACGCAAACAGCACTTGTTCGAGCACTTTCCCTTCCGGGGATCGTCACGGCTTGCAAAAGCTCGAAGAGTTAGTTACAGTTAAACTCTCTTGCATTGGAAAATCTCACACAGTGTCAAACGAAGGGGACGAAATGAAAAGAGCATTACTTTGCCTGGCGGTTTGCGCCGCGCTGACAGTGCCGATTGTTTTGATCGCTGGGGCCTCGGCCCAGGAAGACTTCGATCGCACGGCCTTGCCAATCCAGGAGCCGAAACGACCGACCTTCAGTGAGCTGGACGTACGTAACGTAGAAACGCCACCGTTTTTCGAAGTCAAGGCACCTGAGAATGCCCCCAATGTCGTGATCGTGCTAATCGACGACATAGGCTTCGGTGGCCCGAGCACGTTCGGTGGCCCTATCCAGA
>CAYUDF010000188.1:0-6134 GCA_964443465.1 uncultured bacterium | reverse complement strand
CCATTCGTAGAAAACCAGGTTGTCCAGCGGAAGATCGCGATAGACGTTAAACGTCAGTTCGCCGACCGAACCAGTTCCCACCCACGGCAGAACCGGTGAGTAGATATGGTTCTGGATGTACTGGTTTCGCGTATTGACGAAGGGTACCGCCGTTGTCGCCGGAAATCCTCCGCACGCGTAGGTTGCGCTGGAACCCGTGAAGAACGACCACATACAGTCGAGGTCGGTAAAACACGGATCTTCCTGCAGGAGCTGCAGTCCCGGATAAAGGGCGGCAAAATCGCCATAACCAACCTGGTTACAACTGTTCCAGTCGCCGGAACTGTTGTCACCTACGGTGGCGCTTTCAAAATCCTCGAAGCTGATGATACCGGTATTGTCAATAACCGTCATACTGTCGAGAATGATCGCGCCGTCGGTGTTCCAGATGCCGTCCTGGTCGGACCAGCCACCGTCACTGTTAAAACTAAAGCGGATTCTTACGGATCCGCTATGCAGTGTGTCTGACACCGCAACGGTATCAAAACGAACGGCACTGAAATTGTCGTACACGTCGCCATTTCTGGCGTTGGCCGTCGAGGCAATTGCTGTCCAGTTGTCATCACAATTGTCGACTTCAATCGTCGTCTGATCGTAACCCGGTTCAGAGTCCCAGGCCACGTAGTAAGTCAGTTCGACAGCACCTGACACGATAAAACAAGGGGAACAAAGATACTGATCCCAGTTGTTTCCGTATCCCGGCAGCGAACCGTACCCGCAAAGTAACAGGCTCGACGCGTCGGGTCTTGCGCCGCACCACATTGACTGGTTGCCTTCGAGCGGAAACAGGTTGCCGAACGATCCCCCGGCCAGGCCGGCAAAATCGTCGACGTGCCAGTGTTCCATCGGCTGTACGGTAATATCCGCGGTTGTCCAACCCTGGTCGATACAGCTGGGACCGGAATCAAACGACCAAGACCCCAGCCACGTCGTGTCCGCCTGCGCTGCAGCCGGTAACGGGCCATTGTTGACCCCCAGCTGCGGCACCTCGTGAGCGAACGACGATTGCCGCTGAATAGGCTTGTTGATCTCTTTACCCACGTCCTTTGTATAAGCTACAGTGCTCGTCAGGGCGACGCAAAGAACTACAAGTAACAAGATGCGTAGGTTTTTCATCGCATTCTCCCATTTAAATGCTAGTTGTTATCACAGTGACTCAGCAACGATGTAACCTCCGAGAGTCACTGGGCGCTACAAGCGCACTTTTGGACTAAAGGCCAGAAAGCTTGTTATACGGTCGGGGGAACCACCTCCTCTCCATCGAATCCAAAGATAATCGAGAGCGTACTTCTCCATTACGTGCATGTCGGGTTTTCGTGGGGATGCACGTTTCTCCAGACCAACGGAGTCCACTATGGTCGGCGAATATCCACTGTACATGTGGGGTCGGTTGCAGCGTTGCCAACGACTGCATCCAAATTCGCACTGTGAAAATATGTAGATTGTTATGACGTGCGGTGTGCAGGAAGGCCAGCCCGCTCGAACATAACCCGTTGCCCTTTGCTCCTATTTAATATGCAGGAGGATAAATCCACCTGCAATATCAATTACGCGATTATTCGAACAATAGTTACATTTCGTTAATCTTATGGTTAATTAGTATATATTTTTGTATGCATTGCAGTGTTTTTTGCAATACATAACTATACTTCTTGCGGTTTTCCGGAAATAACAAGGGGTCGCGTAATTACGCGACCCCTTGTTGAGACGTAGCATGGCAGAACAGATATAAAGTATCTCACACCCGGTCGGGCACAGCGGCGTAGCCGCCGTGCCCTCCGGGTGTTGGGCTCATTGTAGAACACTAGTGTGCCCTATTTCAGAAGTACCATCTTTTTCGTCTGTACGAAATCACCCGCTACGAGTTTGTAAAAGTACACGCCGCTCGATACAGATTGACCGACATTGTTGCGTCCATCCCACGAGGCAGTATGCACTTGTCCGGGGTAAACCATCTCGTCCACCAGGGTCCGGATCAGCTGCCCGGCAACGTTGTATATCCGGAGCGAAACGGGCGCATAGGTCCTGACGGTGTACGAAATCGTTGTCGTCGGGTTGAACGGGTTTGGATAGTTCTGCGACAACGAGTAGTGATACGCCGTGGGATCGACACCTGTAGGCTCGTCCGTGACGTTGCCAAGATACGCCAGTACTTTCTTCAGGTGGATCACCCGGTCCATGATTCCCGTCGGAGCATCGTCCCTGATGTAGTGGAATCCAAAACCTTCCAGCAGAATACTGGCGGTTGAGCCGCCCGCATTTGTTGTCCGCTGGCTCAATGACGAATTGTGCACGGCGCTGCCGTTGTAGTTTGCCTGTACAACCGACACACCCGCCTGCTGCAGCACGTCGAACTTGTTGATCTTCGGGCATCCGCCGAAGGCCAGCAACGTATCGGGCCCGGTGATGTTGTCAAACGCGCCACCGGCCACACCGATCACCCTGGGCGAAACACCCAGCCCCATTGCTTTGTGATCCCGGTTCAGCACGTTAAAGTTCATGTACGCGTTTTTCAGCGCGAGCGGAGCCGCGGTTCCCAGGGACGCCCACTCGGTCGCGTTGTAGTCACCCGATACCCACAACCCGGGGGAGTTCGGCGACTGGTCGATAAACGTGTACAACACCGCGAAGTCATTGCCCTTGTCGTTCGAAACGACACCGTCGGCAATCAGTCCGTCGGTGAGATCACCGGAATACCAGATGATCTTTTTGTAGTACGGGATCAGTTGCTGCGCGATGTTGCTGACGCGGCCTCCCAGGCCGTTGCTCACACCTGAGTCGGAGTCGCGCACATCGTACCTGTCGACCTTGTCCATAATACCGAGTTGTTCGAACGCGGTGTCGAAATACGGCTGACTGCCACGGTTGCTGAAGTCGTCGACATACAGGATGTCGTTACCCGGCAACAAACCGGCTGCCGGCAGACAGGTCATTTCTTCGGCGTTGTCGATAGCGACATTTATGTCGCCGGTGTGCAGTACCGCACCAACTCCGACACTTTCCGTGTATCGTGGCTGGTGATAGTACCAGGACATGGACCCGCCGCCATCGGCGCTCTTACCGCCGAAAAAGAACCACAACGTGTCACCCGGTGTGAGCAGGTTGTCGTTCAGATCAACGCAATACTCGTTTGCAATTGGACTCGTTCTGGGCGCCGTATTGCCAAACGACGAGTCACACCGGAAGATGTACCACGTGTCGCCGGTAACCGCCGTCAGCGAGTCTACCAATGGGTAACGGAACCAGTCGCCAACCAGCGCTTCGCCGCCTTTCGACGCCTGGGGCGGATCGACCCTCGCGTACAAGTACACGGCCGGTCCGAAACTGGTGTAGGAATCGCCGGCGATTCCGTATTCGGGATCATTGGCGGTCACAATTACCGAGTCACCCGGTACGATGCCGAGACTGGTACGGGGCAGAATGTCGCTAGCCATATCAAGACGGACGGTACCCGTCACCGTTCCGTCGGTGGCAAAGTTATCCTGGAACAGGTCATAGCCGTCTACGTCCCAGATCGGCCCACCTGTGTCGACACGATACATAACGACGTCGTCGATCATCGGCGCCTGACTGTGACAGGACCCGCTGCCCACGACACCGCACCAGTATCCGCACAAATCCCACACACCCAGCGCCAGCTGGACGTGGGTCGCCGTCGGGTCAACAAATTCCGCGAATGAGAAAATCTGCGGAAACCAGTCCTTGTCGTCTCCGAAATAGACGCCAAAATCAAACTCCCAGCCGCCGGGGCACAAGTCGTACCACGAACGATACGCCCAGGTGTAAAACACCAGGCCGTCGAGGGGAAGATCACGATACAACTGAAAAGTGATTTCGGCGATCGATCCTGAACCCGTCCACGATACGGGAGGTGTCCAGATCTGGTTGGAGATGAACTGACCACGCGCATTTCCGTACGGTACCGCCGCCTGCGCGGCAAAGCCGCCGCACGCATAGGTAGCGGTCGAACCGTTGAAGAACGTCCACATGCAATCGAGGTCAACGCGGCAGGGATCTTCCTGCACGATCGCGAGTCCCGGAAACATACCGGTGAAGTTACCGTACTCCGCCGACGTGTCGGTGGTCCAGTCGTCGAAAACCTGGTCGCCGAGACTGGCCGACTCAAAATCTTCGTAGCTGACTGTGCCGGTACTGTCGGAGACAAACAGACTGTCCAGTACGATAGCACCGTCGGTGTTTGTTACGCCGTCTTCATCGTCACCGGCGACATCACTGGTGAACCGGAACCGGAACCGAACCGATCCACTGTGGTTCCCCGAGCCGACATCGGCCGTATCGACCTGAGCACCGGTGTTCCAGTAGATTCCTCCGTTGGGAGCGTTTCCACCGGTAGTGATGGGCAACCAGTTGCCGTCACAGTTGTCGTACTCAATGGTTGTTCCGTCATAGTTGGGTTCGGAACTCCAGGCAACCCAGTACCTGAATTCGACGTCACCTTCCACGGCAAAACAGGTCGACGTCAACGTCTGGTCCCAGTTGTGGCCATAACCTGGAGCGGCATAGTATCCGCACACAAGCGTGTTGCCGGCGTCCGGTCTGGCGCCCAGCCACAGTGACTGCGATCCCTCCAGCGACACCAGGCCGCCGAAATCACCGCCACTGAGGCCGGCGAAATCATCGACGTGCCACCAGTTGGCCGTCTGGGCGGACAGGTCTACACCAACCCATCCTTCCGGAATACAACTCGGACCGGAATCAAAATCCCACGCCCCCAGGATCGTGGTGCCGGCCGCCGCGGCGCGGAATGGCCCCGGCATATCGACTCCAAGGTTGGGTGTAATATTACGAAATTCCTTTATATATTTTGTCTTGTCCGGATCAAAACTTTTCTCCGTCGTTCGCGCCAGGGCCATAGATGCCGTCACGCAGATACAGAGAACCAGCATTAATACAAATCGAATCGATTTCATGTTTTCTCCCATTCGTTGCTGAATGTTAGGGTGGTTATCACTAGTAATGATCCACCCATGCTTTTACAGCTGAAACAAAGAGACAGTACGGATGATTCGAGCGTGCGTAAATCGTCTGGTCGGCACGCGAATCAAAAGCTTGTTCTGGTCTGCATCACCTCCACGATTTTGCCGGCGCGAAACCGTCGATCGAGAGCGCACCTCAACCACTACGTGTCCGTCGGGTATTGCGGCGGATACACGCCTTCTCTTGACCGTTAAAACCGGCGCCTAAATGAAACAGTCACGACCAGGACGGGAGTTGTGGCCTGACTGGTATTTTATACGGTGTTATGAAACACGGATCTGTGGGAGTAGAACCGATTCGATCATAACCCGTTGCCCTTTGCTCTATCATTATTATGGTGACAGCAAGAACGGACTGTCAATGGCCAAGAGGACAATCTTGTCGTGATTTGGGGATTTTGTTAATCTTTTGGTTAATTTCCTATATAAGCATGTATGGATTTCCATAAAATCCAGATACATACCTATGCAAAACGGGGTTGGAACAGTTTGTGCAGCGGAGACCGTGGATTGAAGCGTCCCGGACGGACAATTGTCACATCTTTTGCATTCAAACACGGGTACCCGGAAAAATATGCCGGTTAAGAGTAAAACTGCGACGTCTCCCGACTTCTCCATCAGCGGAGTCGTTAAGTTACTTGCCGCCAGGGGTGTTCTCACCGACCTCCAGGCGCAGGAAGTGCGTTCGGGTTATCCCGTCAAGCTGTCCGAAATCCGCAAGAAATTGCGATCCAGGGATTCGGAGAACCCCTACATATCTCCGATTGAACTGCTGGCGTCTTTCAGTTTTCACAGTTCCAATCCACGCCTGGAATACATGAACGAAGTTGAAATCAGCCACCAGTACAGTGCGGCATCCGGGTTTCCGTTCGCCCGTATCGACCCACTGAAGCTGGACGCAAAGCAGCTCTGCAGCATCATTTCCAAACCATTCGCCAGAAAGCACCTGCTGGTACCGACTTCATTGGAATCCGGCCACCTCACGGTCGCCATGGTCAATCCGTTCGACCGTGGGGTTATCCAGAGTCTCGAGGACGTCACCGGATTTGCCGTGCAACCAGTACTGGGAATTCGCATAGAGATCCTCAAGACGATTAA
>CAYUDF010000187.1:0-6168 GCA_964443465.1 uncultured bacterium | reverse complement strand
CACCCGCTTCGTTTTTAACAAAGTCGGTGCAGGTGATGAAGTATCCGTAACGCAGCCGGACCTCGCGCCCCGGACCCAGCCTGAAAAACTTGCGCGGCGGATCTTCGAGGAAGTCGGTCGCCTCTATGTACAGCTCCCTCGAGAACGGAACCTTGCGGGTGCCGGCCGAAGCGTCCTCGGGGTTGTTCACCGCTTCCAGTTCCTCAACCTGACCCTCCGGGTAGTTTTCGATAACCACCTTCAGTGGCCGCAGCACACCGCTTGCGCGGAGCGCGTGCCGGTTGAGGTATTCGCGTACGGTGTGTTCGAGAAGCGCAAAATCCACGACACTGTTTGACTTGGCTACCCCGATCACGTCGGCAAATCTCCGAATGGCCGCGGGCGGATAACCCCGGCGGCGCATGCCGGACAGCGTCGGCATACGCGGGTCATCCCAGCCCGACACGTAACCGCCGTTGACCAGTTGCAGAAACAGCCGCTTGCTCATCACCGTGTAGTTCAGGTTGAGGCGCGCAAATTCAATCTGCTGCGGGTGATACACGTCGAGCGCGTCCAGAAACCAGTCGTAGACTTCGCGGTTGTTCTCGAATTCAAGTGTGCACAACGAGTGCGTGATTCCCTCGATCGAATCCTCCAGGCAGTGCGCATAGTCATACATCGGGTATATGCACCACTTGTCACCGGTGCGGTAATGCGTCGCGTGCCGTATCCGGTAAATCAGCGGATCCCGCATTTTCATATTGGGATTGGCCATGTCGATTTTTGCGCGCAGGGTGCGGCTTCCGTCGGGAAACTCCCCGGCGCGCATCCGCTCGAGCAGGTCGAGGTTTTCTTCCGGAGTCCGGTCGCGGTTGGGGCCGGGGCGTCCCGATTCACTGATCGTTCCCCGGTACGACCGGATCTCTTCGTCCGTCAGGTCGCACACGTACGCCTTGCCGCTTTTCACCAGCTGGACGGCGTACGCGTAGAACTGGTCGAAATAGTCCGACGCAAAATACAGCCGGTCCTGCCAGTCAAATCCCAGCCACCGGATGTCGTCCTGGATGGCCTGGACGTATTCCATATCCTCCGTTTCGGGATTGGTATCGTCGAAACGCAGGTTGGTCAGTCCGTTGTACTCGGCAGCGACGCCAAAATTGAGGCAGATCGACTTGCTGTGCCCGATATGGAGGTATCCATTGGGTTCCGGGGGAAACCGGGTTTTAACCCGCCCTTCCCATTTGTTGGTGCGCAGGTCTTCTTCCACGATCTGCCGGATAAAATCGAGCGGCTTTTTGTTCTCGTTGTCGGCCATTTTCAGTCCATTTGTCCTAGTCCATCTGGGGACGGGGTGTCGACGGCACAGACGGCGGCAGGATCGGGATCGATACCTCCGGTATGGTGCCCGTCAGCGTTTTCAGAAATGCCACGATTTTATCGGCCTCTTCGTCGTTGACCGGAATACCCAGCTGGATGTCGGCCATCGTTTTGACGACATCCTTCAGGTCCCACAGCGATCCGTCGTGGAAATACGGGTATGTCAGCTCCACGTTTCGCAGCGTCGGAACCTTGAATACATACTTATCCGATTCCTGCTTGGTCACTTCGTAGCGGCCAAGTGTTTTGGTGTCCTTTGTGTATGGTTTAACCAGGCCCATCTTCTGGAACAGCGAACCGCCCACGGCGGCTCCCATGTGGCAGGTCGTGCACGCTTTTCCCTTGAACAGCTCGTAACCCGCCAGCTCCGTCTTTGTGATCGCCTTGTCGTCACCCTTCAACCACTGGTCAAACCGTGAATCCGGCGTAACCAGTGTTTTCTCAAACTCCGCAATGGCGTCGGTAACATCGTTTATATTTATTTTTTCCGTTCCGTAGACATTCTTGAAGATCTTCACGTATCCCGGTATCGACTGAAGGACTTCGATTGCCAGCGAGTGCGACCCGGCCATCTCCATGGGATTCTCGATCGGCCCACCGGCCTGATCCTGGAGGTCTTTCGACCGCCCATCCCAGAACTGGGCGATATTATAGGAAGCGTTAAAAACGGTCGGCGAGTTGATCGGACCCAGCTGCCACTTGTGGCCAATCGAACTGGGCAGGTTGTCCACGCCGCCGGTCGCCAGGTTGTGGCAGGAATTACAGGAAATGAAACCCGACTTTGACAGACGCGGGTCAAAAAACAGCATTTTGCCCAGCTCAACCTTGGCGGGTTGGGTGACTTTGTACGGTTCGATCGGTTTGAGCGGCTCGTTGTCGCGGGACGCACCGGGTACCGTAGCCACGGCTGTGGCAAGAACCAAAACTGTTGAAACGATTACAATTAGATACTTCATCGCAAAAGATCCTCCGACGATTTAGACCAAAATATTAAGAGAAACAGAATCCGGTTGGGTGCCAGCATTTTATAACAGATTCCGCCCCAAGTCCACCTCGGTACACCACTGGAGTCTAAGCCGCCCTACATTCACGTCAGCGCGCCCGGCGATTATACCGCGGCCGATACAGCCCGATAACTGTAAGGAACACCGGCACTAAGGCCGTCGGTATAAATCGCCGGGTGATATACCGCCTCCCGCGTCACTGGCGATTGTGCTGCGGTCTGGACATCTGAGTAACGGTAACCCGGGTCAGTGCTAAGACCGTCTGCACGAATCGCCAGAGTTTATGCCGCCTTTCGGCGGTATAAACTTAGTTAGTGAATCCGAATCGAAGTGTTGATCGAGCGATGAAATCCTTTTATACTTCCGTCGACCCGAAAAGGGTTTCTTCACTTTTCAATTATATGCACAGCGGGACATAACGTCCCCAGAGGGTGATTCAACATGATGCGAATTTCGATGAAAACCGACTACGGGCTGATCGCGCTCAAATATATCGCGAACCATGAAGGCAAGGAACTGGTCAACGCCAAAGAACTGGCAAACCGGTTTCACCTGCCCCCCAACCTGCTGGCCAAAATTCTCCAAAGTTTGTCGCAGAGCGGCATTATCGCGGCCCAGAAGGGCAGCGGCGGCGGCTATCGCATGATGCGGAAACCCGAGGACGTAACCCTTACCGAAATATTCGAATCGATTGAAGGCCCCGTACATATGATCATGTGTACCGGTGTCGACGGTAACTGCTCGGTGGAAGACAGCTGTACCGTGCGAAACGGCCTCATCACTCTGGAACAGAAATTCGCCGAATTCTTCAATTCTGTTACTCTGGCGGACGTTTAGCAGCCCGCACCGCCTCGTAAACGCGAAAATCTCGTCATGTTTTTCGATTCTTACAAATCCAGTGGTATCAAACTGTCCGACCGATGGCTGGGTGTGCCCTACCCGGAAAGTTTTGGCGACCCGGCGGCTGAGTACCGGGCGCTCACCGAACGGTCGGGTCTGATCGACCTTTGTCACTGGGGAGTGTTGCGGCTCACCGGCAAGGACAGCGTCCGGCTGCTGAACTCGCTCACGACCAATGACGCAGCCGCGCTCGACTCCGGACAGGTTTGTTCGTCGGCGCTCACCACCATCAAGGGCAAGCTGGTCGCGGAACTGTACGTACTGCGGCGAGAGGGCCAACTGCTGGTGCTGGTGTCACAGGGCGATACGAAAACCGTTGCCGCGGCAATCAACAAGCATATTATCGCCGACGATGTCGAAGTAACGGACCTCTCGGAGGATACGGCGATCTTCACCGTCGAGGGCCCGGGGGCACGGGGTATCGTGTGGCGCTTGTTTCCGAAACTGGCCTTTCCGACAGAACCGCACCAATTTGTCGACACCGACTATCTGGGCACACCGGTGACGGTGTGTCGTCTCGCGGTTGCTGGTGGCGACGGGTATTGTTTGATTGTTCCGGCCGAGAGCGCGAGTCAAATACGCCAATATGTGATCCAGTCCGGTTACGCCGACGACATGTCGCTGGTTGGCCGGGTCGCCTGGAACACACGCCGGGTGGAAGCCGGGTTGCCGTGGTGGGGCGCCGATGTGGTCACCGGCGAGAATTTCCCCGCGGAATGCCGGCTGGACCACGTGGTGAGTTACACAAAGGGGTGTTTTCTGGGACAGGAAACGCTTGCCAGGATGTATCACCGGGGCCACCCGAACTGGCTTCTGGTAGGACTTGCTCCCAACGGCGATATCGCGGGGCTCAACGATACCCCATCGTCGGACCTGCAGGCTGAACTATACGACAAACCGTTATTCCGGGTGGACGATACGGAAAAGCAAAGCGGCCGGATCACCTCCGCCGTTCAATTGCCCGCGACCGGCAAACCGCTCCTGATGGGTTATGTCCGGGCCGACCTCTCTGAACCGGACACAAAAGTCCTGCTCCGAATTGGTGACTCAGACACACCTCTCACGGTCGTATCACTTCCCCTGGAACGATAGACTATTAGTTTGTAAAACCGGCGACAGGCAGGAGGAGCCGAGCTCCGGGAATCTCGTCAAATCGTCCAGAAGTCTTCGGCGATGCCGACCAGACACCAGCCTTCCGGTCCCGACTGGAATACAAATCGTACGCAACGCCAGTCCATCCCGGCGTATTTCTCCGTTCCGCTCCAGTAGTATTCGACGACAATGGACTGGGGAAAATACTCAAGAATATTGTTGATTGTATTACCCCTGCCGATCACCCGGTTGTATGACATCGCATCGGCGTTTTTGTAGTCCAGGTCTCCGATGTACTTGAAATGCTGCGCCAAGGTCCCGTAGATCGGATCACCGGTTCCGTCGGCAGCGCCCATCAACAGTTTCGTTTTGTCGCCACCGGCCGAACGAACCTGCTCACGGGAGAATAACAGATCGGTTTCCTCGTTGATGTGGCCGTCGAGTGAGATTCGAACCCCCGCTTCCGGGTGGACGATAGTGGCGATTCTTTTGAAGTCTGAACCGGTCAGCAGTTCCACCACTTCCCTGCTTCGCCGTTCGATCATTTTTTTTGCGGCGGCCGGAGAAAAGATGAACGATTCGGAGTTGCCGCTCCCGTCCGGCGAGTCGTTCATGTCTTTCAGCATACCGGTGAAAAAATCGTCATAACTGATCATGTTGCCCCTCAGCGGAACGTCCGGCGTCGTAAATTCGTAGTAGGCGATCCCCCGAACGGCGGCCTGCTGCTGGCCGTAGACCCAACCCTCACGGGTGAAAATCGCCCGGGTGGTGGCCGGGTCCAGCACATACAACACGGGTTTTTCGTCGCTGGCAAAATCAGTGCTGTAAATAAGGAATGTTTCGCCGGCGTACTCGAACCACTCGAACCTGGCGATCTGCGAATCTCCGCCGATGTATTTCCCGATACGATCGCGATCGATATCGTATAAAAACAATCCTTCAACGCCGGTCTGAGAAAAAAACGAAAAGGCCACATACCGCCCCGTTGGTGAGAATTCGGCCCTGTCGCCCAGAGACTCCGACGTATCGGCGACAAACGTTTTTTGGGCGACGCCGTCCAGGTAAAGCGTGTGGTCGTCGTTAAACCGATAGTCCTCGTATTTCGCCAGCGTGCCGGCCTTCTGCGCCCCGGTCTCTGTCATCGACACAGCCAGCGCCACAAATATGATCCACAAAATTCTCATGCTGTATTTTTCTTCCCGTTCGTATCGGACACTACCAGTCGCGAAAGATCGGCCGGTATCGGAGCTTCTACAACCAGTTGTTCGCCCGTCATCGGGTGTTTGAAAGACATCGACTCGCAGTGAAGCGCGTGCCGGTCGAGAACCAGTGCTTCGCGAACGCGTTCGGTAAGCCCCTGACGAAGTATCTCGTCGCGCAAGTCGCCCGCTAACGCGTAGATCTTGTCCCCCACAATCGGATAACCGGCGTGCGCCAGGTGAACCCGTATCTGGTTCGTGCGCCCCGTGACGGGCACGACTCGAAGCCGGCTGAATCCGTTATTCCTGGAGAGCACCTCGAAGACTGTTCGCGCCGCCTTTCCGTTTTCGGTGTCAACGCGACGTTTTGGAAGATAGGTGGCGATGTTGTGTTTCTTGCCAAAAGCGTACTCTTTGGGAAATTTGTCGCGCTGGTCCATCTTGCCGATCGGGGCATCCACCTCGAACCGGTCCTCCACAACGTTACCGTAAACAATGGCGAGATATCGCTTATCCACTTCTCCGCGGGAGAACATGCCGGCGAGGCGTTTGTTCGATTCCCTGTCCTTGCACAGCACCACCGCGCCGGAAGTTTCCCGGTCCAGCCGGTGGGCAAG
>CAYUDF010000186.1:0-6171 GCA_964443465.1 uncultured bacterium | reverse complement strand
TGTCTGTGTCCTGTTTCGAAAACACGCCGGTTCGCCCGATCTGGTAAAGCGCCGCGGTGGCCTTCGGGTCCACCTTAAGCGCCGTCTCAAACGCGATGTGAGCCTTGTCCCATTCCTCGTTGGTCTGGTACATCATGCCCATCGCATAATACGGGTCGGCACTCGTCGGGTCTGCGGCGGCGGCCGCCGTGTAGGACTCCGCAGCCAGGTCGAAGTTATTTTCTTTTTTGTGGATCTCCGCCCAAAACATGTTACCCCGCACGGGATCCTGCGAGACGACTATGTCCGCCTGCTCTTTGGCCTTCTGGATATCGCCTCCCACAAACGGCGGCGCGTTCATGAGGAATCCGGCGAGGAACAACCGAGCGTCGATATTATTGGGGTCCAGTTCGACCGCTTTGTCGATGTGTGTCTTGACCTTGCCGATCAGGTCGTAGGCGTTCTGCTTCTGGACTTTTACCACGTACGCTGTCGCCGCCCAGTAATGTGACGACGAGCTGTCCGGCGCCAGCTCGAGTGCTTTTTCCATCCACTCGATGGCCCCGTCGAGGTCATCCTGGTTCATCGCGATCCGTCCCATGTAGATCGCCGCTTCCGCATCGGCCGGGTTTTCGGCCAGCTTTATTTTGTAGTATTCACGTGCCTCATCGAACTGGCCCGCTTCGAACATCTCCACACCCGGG
This sequence comes from uncultured bacterium, assembly GCA_964443465.1. Classification (GTDB taxonomy): domain Bacteria; phylum Krumholzibacteriota; class Krumholzibacteriia; order WVZY01; family JAKEHA01; genus CAYUDF01. The sequence continues at coordinate 5,488 of CAYUDF010000186.1, read as the reverse complement.
TCCACCGGCGGCGCGGTCTGTTTTTTGGCGCACCCACCCAGGGCAACCGCCGCCACGGCCAGAACAATCAATAACATCCAGGCTTTTTTCATTTCGGCTCCTTTCGCTTTCCTACATGATTTACACACCAAACCCCGGAAACAATCAACCCCATTCCCACAATCAGCGACCAGTCGAGGGTTTCATTCAGGAACACAACCCCCAGCGTGACGCCAACGACGGGGATCGTATAAGTAACCACCGATATCCGTGTCGGACCAATCGAATGCAGCAGGTAATAAAAAATCAGGTAACTCAGCCCCGCGCCGAGCACTCCCAGCCAGGTGATCGCCAGCCACGTCATGCCGAGTGTCGGCAGGGTAAACGGCGCCTCGATCGTGGGCGCCACCAGCCACATTACCGCGTCGGCAACCAGCATGGTGTAAAACGCCTGGAACACCGGGGACATGCCGCGAAGTTTGGCTCGCGCGTACACGTTGGAAGCGGCGTAAAACACCGACGCAACCAGCATCGCCAGGTTGCCAAGCAGCACCATATTGCGTATACCGCCGTGGTTGTCGCCGCCAAACAGTTCCTCCTGCATCAGCACGGCCACACCGGCAAAACCAACGAGCAGCCCGGCGACGCGACCGACGGTCATACGATCGTCGTGCAGAAAATAATGCGCCATGACAATGGTAAACATGGGCACTGTGGCGTTGAGCACCGTGGCGACGGCGGAGTCGATATACTTCTCCGCCCACGTAATCAGGATCCACGGAATGGCGGTGCTCATCAATCCCTGGATCAGCAGGATCCCCCACAACCGCCGGCTGCGCGGTATCTTTGACTTCTGGACCAGCAGAAATCCCGCCAGGATCACAAGGGCAAACACCAGCCGCAGGGTCACGATCGTCAACGGACCGGTCTCGCGCACGGCGATCTTGATCCACATGAACGAGGCGCCCCAGATAAGCGTGAGCGCCAGAAACCCCGCCCATTGTTTGAAGTTCATTTATTGCCCTTTCCTCAGGACAGCAGTATAGCCCCATCCGTCCGTTTATACCATTCTAGCAAACCGTTCCTGTGAATTCCCGGCTTGGCCAATATGCGCGAGTTGGGGGGTTTGAAATCAACAGACTTTGTGATAAAATGGAGCGCGCTCCCGGATCCAGCCCACACCCATCCCCGGGGAATCGCTCAATAACGGCAACTCGGCGTTATAATCAGACGCTCACATAGATTGATACGGAGGATTGAAAGAATGGCGAAACACAAAGGTTCAATCGGCATCCTGACAGGCGGCGGCGACGTTCCGGGGCTGAACCCCGCGATCCGCGCGGTCACCATCCGCGCACTGCGGGAAGGCTTCCGCGTCGTTGGTCTCCGCCGTGGCTGGGCGGGCCTGGCGGACATGATCCCCGACAAGGACGCCGACAATTCACAAAATTACATGATGCTGACAGAGGAACTGGTCGACCGTATCGCCCGTACCGGCGGTACATTTCTCCATTCGTCCCGCACGCGCCCGAGTCACCTGCCCAGGATCGCAGTGCCTCCGCACCTGGCCGAAAAGTACCAGGAAGATATTAACGACATCACTCCCGAGGTGTTGAAAAATCTCGAGTTTCTGGGTATCGAATTCCTGATCCCCATCGGCGGTGATGACACACTCAGTTATGGCAAACGCCTCAGTGATGAGGGCGTCAAAGTGGTCGCGATTCCCAAGACCATGGATAACGACGTGCCGGGAACCGACTACTGTATCGGTTTCAGCACGTGCGTGACGCGCACGCTGGAGCTGACGCACCGCCTGCGCACCACCGCCGGATCCCACGAGCGGTTCCTGGTACTGGAGGTATTTGGCCGCTACGCCGGTTACACCGCGCTGTTGCCGACCATGGCCGGCGCCGCCAACCGCTGCGTGATTCCGGAATCTCCTTTCGAAATCGAGAAACTGGCCGAGTTGTTGTCCGAGGACCGCATGGAACACCCCAGCCGGTATTCGGTGGTGCTGGTGAGCGAGGGCGCAACAATGCTCCACGACGACGAAATGACCTTTTCGAATGCCGAAACAGACCAGTACGGGCACAAAAAACTGGGGGGCATCGGTGACCGGGTGGCCGCCAGGCTCAAGGAACTGTCCCCGATGTTTAATAACGGCAAAACCATCAACGTGGTCAACCAGCGGCTGGGGTACATGGTCCGCAGCGGAGACCCGGACGCGATGGACTCGATCGTGCCCATGGCCTACGGCAACATGGCGCTCGATCTTATTCTAAACAAGACATTTGGCCGCCTGGTCGGCATCCGGAACGGCGTCTACGACAGCGAGCCGATCCGCATCGTCACCGGGGCCAAAAAGGTCGTCGACGTGGTCAAATATTTCAATACCGACCGCCTCCGGCCCAATTATCGCCGGGTGGCGCGGCAGCCCGTCTTTATAATGACGAGCGATAACTGAGCCGGGGCCCAAATGGGCGATTTTGTCTTTATCTGAAAATTTTGTTTGCACTTAGCAGCCCTTATGGCTATCATCTCAGCGGTCCCTGTCTCTGTTTCCTGCACCTGCCTCATCGCTTAGCGATTGAATGCTCGTGCTTCCTAAAGTTTGAAGCGAAGACCGGGCAGCCGGTTGGGCGTTTGGCCCGATCAACTTCGCGTTACGTGGAAGCAATTCCCGTTAACGAGTATATATGTTCACTAACCCCGCGCGGGACTGTCGTGGTCCTGTGTGGTGTTGATTCTTCAAATAGAGGTTTGATCTGATGAGCAAAAAGATCTACGTCGGCAACCTGCCGTTCAGCGCAAGCGAAGAGGAAATTCGCAACTTGTTCGCAGCCCATGGTACTGTCCAGAACGTCACCCTGATTTCTGACCGCGAAACCGGTCGCCCCCGTGGCTTCGGTTTTGTCGAGATGGATGATGAAGGCGTCCAGGCCGCGATCGACGCGATTAACGGCACCGAATTCAACGGCCGTACACTCAACGTCAACGAAGCGCGCGAGCGCAAAGGTGGCGGCGGTCAGCGTGGCGGCGGCGGCGGCGGCGGCGGCGGTGGTGGCGGACGTCCGCGCCGTGATTTCTGATTCGGTTTCGACTCAGATAGCGTGATATACTGGCCTGCCCGCTTCAAAGCGGGCGGGCCGGTTTTTTTTATACGGAGGTCAAACGATGCGTCATTTTCTCAGCCTGCTGATGGTGCTATGCGTAACCGTGGCAGTGACCGGATTCGCCGGGGATGTTGCCGCCGGGGACGACCACAAACATGCCGCCCTCGAGGGCGTATCCGTCAAAGGTCTCGCCTGGATGGCCGGGTACTGGCAATCGGACGACCGGGGCGTGTTGAACGAGGAGTGCTGGCTGGCGCCAAAGGGCGGTGTGATGCTGGGACTTCATCGTGATACGTTCGACGACGGCCGAATGATGTTTGAATACCTTCGCATCATGGACACGGCCGGCGGCGTGGTGTACTACGCGTCACCGCAGGGATACGAGACAACAAAATTCAGACTCACCGCGTATAGTGACAAGGACGGTGTCCATCAGGCTGTGTTCGAAAATCCCGACCACACCTTTCCCCAGACAATCCGCTACACGTTAAACGGTGACAGGCTGACGGCGGAAGCGGAGGGTAACGACGACGGACAAACCGTGGTGGAAGTGTGGACGTGGACCCGATCAAAATTCCCGGAATAGGAGCGAAACGTGAAAAGTCACGAAGTAGATTACGAATTATTCGGCGACGACATGCAGATCGTCGAGATCACGCTGGACCCCGGCGAAACCGTTATCGCTGAAGCCGGCGCGATGAACTATATGGACGATGGGATCACGTATGAAACCAGGATGGGCGACGGCTCGACCCCGGATGAAGGGCTTCTGGGCAAACTGTTCGGCGCCGGCAAGCGGGTCCTGACGGGGGAATCGATCTTCATGACCCACTTCACCAACAGCAGCAGCGGCACGCGTTGCGTGGCGTTCGCGGCGCCGTACCCCGGGAAGATCATCCCGTTCAGCCTGACCGACACCGGCGGTGAGGTGATCTGCCAGAAGGACGCGTTTCTGTGCGCTGCCCTGGGCACCCAGATCGACATCGCCTTCCACAAGCGGTTCGGCGCGGGGTTTTTCGGCGGCGAAGGGTTTATCCTGCAGCGGTTGCGGGGTGACGGCCTGGCGTTTGTACACGCCGGCGGCACGGTGGTGACCAAGGAACTCCGCAGCCAAACGATCAAGGTCGATACCGGCTGCATCGTCGGATTTACCAGCGGCATCGACTACGACGTACAGATGGTCAGAAGCATGAAATCGATGTTTTTTGGCGGCGAAGGGATGTTTCTGGCCACCCTGCGCGGCACCGGCAAGGTAATGCTCCAGAGCCTGCCGCTCTCCCGGCTGGCCGACCGCATCCTCCGGCACGCCCCCTCGGCGGGCGGCAAACGAAAGGGTGAGGGTTCGATCCTCGGCGGCCTCGGCGACCTGCTCGACGGCGACGGTTAGACCCCACCTTTGTCGGATTTTTTCCACTTCACCAAAACTGGTCCGGTTCTTGCGCTGGACCAGTCGTTCGCGCGCCCGGACAACCGCGCAAACTCCTGAATTTGTGTTCTGGACGGCGCAAGCCACGGCACGACGGCGGATAACCCGCCCATTGAGCCGAGGCTCCGCCGTCCCCAGAACTTTATTGCAAATGAGTGTTTCCATTTGCAATTTGATTCATTTGCCCACGGGCAAGAGATCGGTAGGAGGCGCCATGAGCAAGCTATTCTCAAAAGAGGGCCGACTCAATCGGCAAGGTTATTTCTTTAAAACGCTTATCGTAGTTCTCGCCAGCTGGGCACTCGCTTTTGTGCTTGGTTTCGCGATGGGTATGGCGGATATGCCGCCCGATGCGGGTAGCGCTGTCGGATTTATCGTCGGCGTCGGCGCCGCGGTCATCCAGGCGTTCCTGGTGGTCAGAAGGCTGCACGACCTGGAAAAACCCGGCGCGCATTATTTTCTGATGTGGGTCCCGCTGTACAATATTTATATGGGCCTGGTTCTTCTGTTCGTCAAGGGCTCGACGGGACAGAACCAGTACGGAGAGGATCCTGCCGCGGCATAACGCGGGCGCAAGGTTTTTTGTCGATGCCACTCAGGCCTGCTCATGCAGGGGCGCGAAACCGGCCGGTCACTATGACCTGCCGGTTTCTTTTTTTTATGTGTTTTCTCCGCGCGCCATTGGGATATGCTGATGACATGGACAGAGACTACGATGTTGTGGTCGTGGGGGCCGGGCCGGCAGGGGCGACGACGGCGCTATACGCCCGCCGGGCGGGTCTAAACGTGCTGCTGCTTGATAAACGATCGTTTCCCCGCGACAAGATCTGCGGCGACGCCGTGGCGCGGAAGAGCCTCGGGTACATGCGCGACCTCGGTTTGATCGACCGGCTCGAGGCCGTGCCCCACGAACAGATCGGCGCCGCCATTATTGGTGCTCCCGACACGACCACCCTCAGGATTGACCTGG
>CAYUDF010000185.1:0-6187 GCA_964443465.1 uncultured bacterium | reverse complement strand
CTTCCTGCTATTAAGTTACGATGGTCTGTGCGGTGCAAGGCGCAAAAAGAAGCCCGGTGCACGGCCGGGCTTCTTTTTGGTAATCGGCAGCCGCAGGTCTTACGGCGTGTACCAGATCGGTGACGTATAGGCACGTTCCTGCTGGCTCTTGGGAGCATCCTTGGGAATTTTGACGCCAAATCGGGCCGCGTCATACGCATACCAGGGCGGAGTAGGTATTTCCAAAATGCGTGCATAGTAGAAGGCGCTTTCTGCCGGATCGAAATCCGGATCGGTCCACACCGTGGCAAGCTCAGATGCTCCGATGGTGTTGGTCCAGCTTGCCGATTTTAGGTCAACAGTGTTACCGACCGGCGGCAGCTTCCCGTCAGCGCCCGGTTTTCTCTTGCCGGCCCAGACGACGTCGTAAACCTTCTCATGCGTCTTGCCCTTGCTGTCGAGCCAGCCCTTAATAATTTGGATTCGGTCAAGATTGCCACCAATCACATCGCGAAGCGCAAACACCAGGAAGTTTGGAGCTTTTGCACCTTCGGGCAGTGCCGGCAAATCTCCACCCATTGGCACGCCTTTGTCATAACCGTGAACAGCGGGCTGGCGGCTGGTGAGGTCGGCATCGTTGTACTCCCAGCCGCCGAAGAAACGCACCCGGATGCGGGGGCCTGTTGTCGCGTATATCTCCTTGCGATCCATCGCATCAAAGATCGAAGCGCGGGTGTTTTCATGCGCCCAGACCGCTGTAATGCCCGAAGCGACCATCTGCCAGGCAAAAATCTGACCATGCTCGGTTTTCATGAATGGGTGCGTGAGTCGTTTGGGTGACGGTTCATATCCGGCGTGCTTGCCCCAAAAATTGTTTTCTTCTGCCGTGGACAGTGAAGTGTGGCTGTCTGTCGCACCAGTGAAACCGAACTTATACGGATTGGTTCCCAGTTTGCTTTCCAGAACCAGACCGTTCTTCAGCGCTTCGCGGGCATACTCGTAGGCGAGCATATCGTTCGTTTTGGCTTCGGACACGACGAGATTACCGACGTCCCAGGTCATGTAGTCGGCGAATTCGTCGTCCGGGGACAGGAACGGATGCGTTTCGCCATCGCCCTTTATCTGTGTGATCTCGTAAATGCGCTCCCATTTGGCGCGCTGCTCGACATAGAACTTATCGATCTTCTTGCCCGTGTACTGAGCATCGACCGGAAACATGACGCCATTCGACAGGTTACCATTATGTGCGAACGCCATTACCGCGCCATTGGTTTTCGCCTCGTAGTCCTCAAGGTATTTGTAAAGATCGAGGGGGTCCGTGCTGCCCATCGGCCGGAACGTCGTGAAAGGCACCACCTGCCGCGCGCGGTCTCCACCGTCACGGAAGATGATGTTCCGGTGCAGGTTTGCACCCTTCACGAGCGAGGTCCATTCATAGGCGATAAACGCTGTGAATTCACCGGGATCGTTGAACTTCTCCGCATCATTGATGACGTCGTCCCACAATACGGCGAAACGCCTGGCGCCGGGGGAATAATTGGCAAACATCTCAGGATTTACCTTGCCTGCCGCGAACACCTCGATCATGTCCAGAGTGGCATTTACCGCGTCCTCACCACCGGTCCTGAAACCCCTGGACCAGCGTGCACCCTGATCATATTTTGTCACCAGAGGGGATGCCGCTAGAACATCACCGATAAATCCCATGCCGTCGGAATGATCCGTGATGGCCAGCCAGTCGAGCGGTCGGGCAAGCCTTATTGGCTGACCCGAGGTTGAAATGACTTCCTCTCCCCGGGCAAAGCGGTAGGCAACACTCGGTGGGAGTCGATTGCCGAATCCACCCGCATCAAATGACGAGGACGTGTGCAGATGCGAGTCGCCCCACAATGGACGCGATGGGAAAGTGCGTCCTGCGAATGGCGAGTAGGGTTTATCGGAGATAATGTCGGAAAGTTGTTCTTCGTCTACCTGCATCCCCCCCTCCGTCTGCGCCGCAGCCACGACGGCCCCCAGCAGCAACATGGAGAAAGTAAAAATGATTACCTTTTTCATAGTTAGCTCCTCTGGTTTTGTTCGACAAATACGGCCGAAACGAGAGAAAAAGACAGTAACAGCCAAGCGGTATATCTCCGTCATGTCACCCGCGCCAATGCGATCAGGTGTCTTCGCGCGGCGGGGCGTCTTCGTCGAAGTCGACGTGCCAGTGAGCGCCGCTGCAAAACGGCTTGTTCTTGCTCTTGCCGCACCGACAAAGGTCGAAGTGATCCAGCGTGCCGCCTTTCATCAACTCGACGCCTTCGAAGTCACCGCCGCCGATGAACACGTACGGCCCGTGCGGGGCGAGAATAACCTGCGGGTCACCACCGCGCTCGCTGTGCTCGACGCCCTCAATCGAATAGCTCAGCGCGCCCGACGGGCACATCGAAATCACCCTGGCGATTTCTTTGGCGGATGCTCCCTTTGGATCGATCCAGGGTTCCGTTCCGAGCTTGAAAACGGTTTTGAGGTTGTCGGTGCAGCGGCCGGCGTGCGCGCACAGGCCGCGGTTGTCGTGAATAGTGATGCCGTCGCCTTCGTAGTCCTCACGCTTGTCCGGAGCGCGATCCGGCTCTTTTGCGCTGGTGAAGCCTTTTGTCTTGTGTGTGCCGTCGCAGAAGGGCTTGTTCTTCGAACCGCCGCAGCGGCAGAGATATGCGGTGCCCTCGATCTCGAAAACCTGGCCATCCGCCATCCTCGTGATTTTCTCGCAATCATCAAGCTTGTAGGGGCCGTTTTCGGTCGGCGTGATTTTGGGGCGTTTGCTCATGGGTCACACTCCTTGACATTCGGGATTGCCCGGCGGGCATCAACGGTTTGCGCTCCAAGAAGATACTGCAATTGAGCACTCATGTGAAGTGAAGTTAACAATAACCAAGTTAACGGTTATGGCGAGTCAGGCAAAAGTTGTGGGCGTAGCAGAGAACCAGACGGAAGTAATCGGCTTTGGGGCGATGCTGCCACAGAAGGCCAAGCCGGATATTCGAGAGCGCTGTCAACTGACGCCCGGCACCCACGTACAATCGGTTCTGATTGAGGCCGGCTTCGGCTCCCTCGAGGTTGAACCAGTAATCACCCGCAATCCCTAAAATCAGGTCCGCTTCGAGTCCGTGGCGCTTGCGGCGCGTCGAAACAGCAAAGCCGATCCGACCCACAGCGCGACGAAGAACCCATTAACCTTCAATATCTCGGACACGGAGCTCACCGGATTCTGGTGCTCCCCGGCAATCACCGCGATCACGGCGACCAACGCCTGGGCGAGTGCCGTCGCAAACAACGCGCGTGCCATTCCATGCGGCTGGAAGCGCGCGATGAGGGCGCCGATGATTCCGACGGCGAACACCCCGATGTACATCAAGTTGGCGGGATTGTTCTCGCTCCCGATGATGCCAACGGCAAGGTTTATCCAAACGAGGAGGAGCGCCGCCGCGAGCGCAACGCCGATGGCGGCTCGGTATGCGATATTGCCCGACTTCCTCACTGCCAGCTCATACATGAGACCAGTGCCGACCAGGAGGACGAAGGCGACAGCGAAATCGGTCAGGTCCCAGACCACCTCATCGGTAATCTGCATCGCTAACAAGGGCAGTAATAATATGAGCGCTGCCGCGAGCACAATGCGGATAATGTTTCTGTTTTGCATCATGATAAACGTTATGTTCTCTCTAATAATTCCCGCGGATGTTTCGGTGAGAGCCATTTTTGTTTGGCGACCGCCACGACTTCACGATACCGCTCCAATTTCGCCGCGAGCGCTTTTTTGCCGAGGCCGGTGATTTTGTAATAGACCCGCCGATCGTCTATTTCCTCGTCGTATTCCACAGAATCGAGACGTCGTCGGATCCCCAATTCGTAACCGCCAGGTCGTTGTCGCCGTCACCGTCGAGGTCGGCCGCAAAAACACTCGACGGATCGTCACCCCCTTTATAATGGACCACCGCCGTGAATGTCCCATCGCCATTATTCAGAAGTACAGAGACGTAGTTTTCGTAATTACCCGTTGTCACCAGGTCATTATCTCCGTCGAGGTCGAGATCGGCCGCGAAAACACACGTAAGTCCTCCTCCTCCACCGTCGTATCTTACGCCCGCGGCAAATGTCCTGTCTCTGTTGTTCAAAAAGACGGAGACGGTTCCGACCTGCTCGGCCGCCACCACGTCGCTGTCCAAATCGCCGTCGAGGTCGGCCGTAAAAACAGAAATCGGACTGGGGCCTGTTGCGTAACTAGTCGGCGCCCAAAAACGTCCGAAGCCGACGTTCTCCAGGTACCGGATCCCATAAGAATCGAAACTGGCCGTCACCAGGTCGTTATCCCCGTCGCCGTCGTAGTCAGCTGAAGAGATTGAATGTGGTTGACTGCCGGCTTCATAATTGACCGCCGCGGCGAATGTTCCGTCGCCGTTGTTAAAAAGAATCGAAACATTGTGAGAGCTGAAATTTGCCGCGGCAATGTCGATGTCGCCGTCTTCGTCGAGATCGGCAGGAAAAACCGACCTTGGACAATCACCGGCGCCGTAGTTGACCGCCGCCGCGAACGTCCCGTCGCCGTGATTTATTAAGACCGAAACGTTGTCTGAATTGCAGTTGCCGGTCACCAGGTCCTGGTCGCCGTCGCCGTCCAGGTCGGCCGGGAAAACTGTCTGAGGATCGTCACCTGCACCGTACCTGACGGCCGCGGCGAACGTCCCGTCGCCGTTATTCAATAGCACGGAAACGTCGTCGGAGGTGGCATTGGCCACCACCAGATCGTTGCCCGTGACGCCGTCCAGGTCTGCCGCCGATACAAACGCAGGGCCAGTACCGGTACTGTAATCGTCCGGCGTGGCGAACGTTCCATCGCCGTTGTTGAAAAGGAACGATATATTGTCGGACGCCTGGTTGACCGTAACCACGTCGGTGTCCCGGTCGCCGTCCAGGTCCGCCGGGACAACAGACGTTGGTTTGTCACCCGTGTCGTAGTTGACGGCGGCGGCAAACGTCCCGTCGCCGTTGTTAAAGAGGACGGAGATGTTATCCCCGGCTAGATTCCCCGTCACCAGGTCGTCGTTGCCGTCTTTATCCAGATCGGCCGAAAATAGTGAGTAGGGAGTTTCACCCGTGTCGTAGTTGACCGCGGCGGCGAACGTCCCGTTGCCGTTGTTCAAAAGGACGGAGATGTTGCTGGAAAGGCTGTTCGCCACGGCCAGGTCGGCGTCGCCGTCGCCGTTAAAGTCGGCGGCAAAAACACCTTCGGGGCTGTCACCCGTGACGTAGGCAACCCAGGCGGCAAACGTCCCGTCGCCGTTGTTCATGAAGACATAGACGTTGTCGGAAAAGGAATTGGTCACGGCCAGGTCGTTGTGGTCGTCCCCGTCAAAGTCAGCGGAGAAAACCGAAGATGGCCGAGAGCCTGTGACATAGTTTACGGCCGAGGCAAACGTCCCGTCGCCGTTGTTCAAGAGGACGGAGACGCTGTCGGAGAAGGCATTGGTCGCGGTAATGTCGGGGTTGCCGTCGCCGTTGAAGTCCGCCGAAAACACGCAGCCTGTCCCGGCACCCGTGCCGTAGGTAACGGCCGCGGCAAACGTCCCGTCGCCGTTGTTCAAAAGGACGGAGACATTGTCCCCGTCGCCATTCGCCGTCACCAGGTCGATGTGGCCGTCGCCGTTGAAGTCGGCCGCATCTATGAAAATTAGACCAGAGCCCGCGGCGTACCTGCCGGCCGCCGCCGCAAATCCGCCGCGGCCGTTGTTTAAAAAAATGGAGACGTCGCCGTCCCGATTATCCGCCACGGCCAGGTCGTAATCCCCGTCCCGGTCGAAGTCGGCCGAACAACCGGCCGTGGGGGCGGTGCCCCCATAAATATCCATCCTGGCTTGAAACAGGGGATGATCGCCCGTGACCACCGTAGGCGCATGCTGGGGGATACCAGGAGATTCGCCGTCATCACCACAGCTAATCACCAAACTCGATAACAAAACGACAGCCGCAAAATATCTTAAGCATGAAAGCATGTCTTTCCCCCCCGCAGGTGGACGTTTCGATACGGATAGTCTGCTTTTCAGATTATAGCGCGCGGTTCCTCCAACTTCTTCAATAGTGTAATATCGATCCCTGGATCCGTTGTACTGGCTGACCTGCCCCCAGTAACCGTCCCACGTTTTAACTCGTTGTATTTTCTAATTTAAAC
>CAYUDF010000184.1:0-6203 GCA_964443465.1 uncultured bacterium | reverse complement strand
CCGCCCGGTTGCACGACACGAACGGTTGAAAGACCGCTGCCCTTGTAGGTTTCGTCGACGGCTATTTCCGTCTCGGTATAGATTTTGGTTTGCGACTCGTTCCAGTAGGAGTGAACGCCGGTGACTCTGCCTCGCACGACCAGAGCCGACTCGGTCCCCATCTGTTGCGGAGACTGGTAGATAACCTGCGTCGCTTCGGCTGGCCCCGAACAGATCAGCAGGACGAGCAGAAGAAGCGCGCCGGACGTGGTGCGTTTCATTGGAATTCCCCCCTTGTGCGGCGTTTGACACAGCGCCGCATCGGTAGACAAAACGTTTGATTGTGATGGATGTAATCGTGTGTGGTGCGCCGGTTTGGAACCGGCGTAGCGGGAACAAACTGACGGGATGTCGTTGTGGCCGCGAGAATCATGCGGCCCTCCCCCCGAGACTGCATTTGCTGGAACCCAGTGGAATTTATGTGTAATTCCGGAGTTATAAGTATGATACCACGTCTACCCCGCAGTGTCAAAGAATCGCGACAGCGTGGCAGTCTGTCCGTCACGGTGACTGCCGCCCGGGCTATCGCAGGTCACCTTGCGGGCCGATTTGTGGTATCATTAAATACTGAACAGTCCGTTGTATGATGCCTCTAATTTAGCTCGGTCGCCCGCCGGGCCGCGGGTGGCGATGGAGAGGGAGCCATGTCCACACCCCAGCGTATTACCTCGCGCGTTCTGTATCCCGCTGTATTTATTGTCGTTATCACGCTTGTCCTGATCCCGGCCGGGGCGACCCTGGCCAAAACCACCACCTGGACCAACGCCGCATCGGCCGACAGCAGCTGGAGCACCGCCGGCAACTGGGATAACGGTGTGCCGGTGAGTTCCGACCGGGTCTACTTCAGCGCCATCGGCGGGACGAGTGTGATGAACATCTCCGGCCTGACGCTGGACGAGCTCGACATGACTGGATTCACGGGTACGCTGGATATGCAATACGGATTGGACTGCAGCGGCGACGTTTTGACTGCCGGAGTTGTCGACATGGTTGGACGCTCACTCAACATTGCCGGTGATTTCGCGGTCGGTGGAGAGCTGCAGGCGAATTCATCCAGGATAACCCTCGGCGGAGCCATGGTAGTGGACGGATTGTTATACGCAAGTGGTAGTACCCTCGTCATTCCTTACTACCTTAGTGGCGAACCGGGAGCCGTGCTGGATCTGACGGCATCCGCCATCTACGTGTCGATCGGCGTTGAGGTACCAGACGCCGAAGTGACATGGACCCACAGCACACTCACACTGTCGGGACCCGAGAACAAATATATTGCCCTTGGGCCCAACAGCAACGTCCTGGCATATGTGACAATTAGCGACTGGGCGTCAATTAATTTGGCGTCAGCGAACGATACGCTGACGGTGGAAGGCACGTGGTTGATGGGGCGGGGGATATTGAACATAGACGCGGTAATCGTCACCTTTGACCAGTTTGTCATTGGCTATGACGCCACCGTGGAATGGGGGGAAACCAACGGTGTTATCGATTTTCAGTCCGTCGTGGATATCAGCGGAACGTTCCGGGGCGGGGGGGACAATGCCACATTGAAATTCCAACCGGGAATGCCTTTCGACATCACGAGCGGCACGTTTGAATTTGGCGGGTCGGCGGGTAAACTCGGTCGGCTTGAGCAGGATGGTACGGTGGGCGGAGGCCAATGGATCCTCCAGCACGATGCGACATCCACGATCACGATCGATTACGCCAAGGTCCAGGACTGCGATGCGCAGGGGCCGGGACTGATCGTGGCGACAAACAGCGAAGACATGGGTAACAACGACGGTTGGGATTTTGGCGGGACCACGAAGCGCGTGTGGACCGGCACGGGTGGCACCAATAACTGGAGCGACCACACCAACTGGGATCGCGGCGCCCCGGGCGACAATGATGTTGTCGAGTTCGATCCGTCCGCCACCGGAACGAGTATCCAGGACATCCCCGGCCTGACGCTGACCGAACTGAGCATGGGAAGCTACGCGGGCACGCTGGTTATTCAGTCGTCGTTATCGACCTTACAGGACATGTGGACCAGCGGTACCGTGGACGCGACCGGCACCACGATTGTCGTTGCGGGCGACCTCGAGGTAGAGGGTTCGATGGATGCGTCCAACGGGTCGTTAGTAGACGTCGGGGGTAGCATCATCGTGAACGGTGGATCGCTGGATGTGTCCGGCTCCACCACTACTGTTGCGGGAAACCTCAACGTCGCCGGTGAGTTTGAATGTGGTTCCTGGGGAGTGGTTCAGGTGGAAGGAGATATGGATTGCGGCGCCGGGACAACGATAAACCTGGGGTCCGGACAGATGTGGCTTCAAAGCAACGGGGATTTTTCCGATTGCGCTTCGTTCACAACAACAACCGGAAGTCTGTTTCTCGAGAGCCCTTACTCGCGGTATATCAGTTTCGCGCCGTCGGGTGTAACCCTCAACGACGTTTATGTCTTTGGAATCGGTCCGTCCGTTGTTACCTCGCTTGCATGCCCCGGTGACACGCTTACGATCGGTGGAAATCTGTCCGTTGACAATGGTGTCCTCGAAATATACGACAACCTGACCGTCAGCGGGGCCGTCGACATCGGACCGAATGGTGGTATCGAAGGCCAGTCACCCGGGTCAGTTGTCGACCTCGAGGGCACGCTGACCGTCAGCGGAGTCTTCTCCTACAAGAAATCAAAAGTCAAATTGAGGTTGAAGTCGGGCTCGGCCGTTGTTGTGGTCGGCGCGGCGACGTTCGAAATGGCTGGTGATCCCGCTGGCCGCTGCGTACTGGAACAGGACGGCATCCCCGGCGGCACACCGTGGATTCTCTCCTACGACGCGACGGCAACGATCAGCGTAACCTACGCGGATGTGCAGGACAGCGACGCGCAGGGACCGATGCCGGTTCAGGCGACCAACAGTTTTAGTTTTGGCAACAATACAAACTGGGTGTTTGCGCCGGTGGGTATTGGCGACGACAAACCGATTCCGAAGGAACTCGCCGTACGAGCGGCGCCCAATCCGTTTAACCCGTCGACCACGATCCACTACGAGCTGCCGCACGCGGGCAGCGTAACACTCAGGATCTACGACGCATCGGGCAGACGGGTGCGCACGCTGTTTGCCGGCGACCGGCCGGCAGGTCGATACCAGGTCCTGTGGCAGGGCCGTAACGAAGCGGGGTCCCGGGTCGGATCGGGTATCTACTTCTGCCGCGTGGAAAACAACAGTAATGCGGTCGTCCACAAGCTCGTGCTTCTAAAATAATATGGAAGCGCAAGCGCCTCCGGTTTCCCAAAAATTCTGAAACAAATCAAACGACTTGGCCATCCCACCAGATAGAAGGGGCCGGGACACCTGTACCCGGACCCCGCCGCGAACTGGACCGATAAACCTGGAGAAGAACAAAATGACTATCGTTAGAGCCGTTGCCATCTGCGTGGTGATCTGTATTGTGGTTGCTGGAATATCGTGGGTGTTGCCGGAAGAGGTTTCGGCGTGTTCGACATTCATGCTCAAAAAGGGTGGCGAAGTGATATACGGCCACAACCTCAACGAGGGTGATATCGGTGTGCCCGGGATGGTTTTTATCAACAAACGCGGGACCTTCAAGGAAGGCCGCACGATGATGGAGCTGTTCACCAAAGAAACAACCGATCGATCAACGCTCAGCTGGATCTCCAGATATGGGTCGGTGACGTTTAATAACTTCGGCCAGGACCTGCCGGACGGTGGTTTCAACGAAGCCGGACTTTATATATGGGAGATGAACGAGGACGCCGACTATCCCCAGAACGACAGCTTGCCCAAGGTGATGCACGCCAACTGGATGCAGTTCGTGCTGGATAATTATTCCACACTGGACGAAGCGATCCACAGCACCGGCGAAGTGATGCTGGACGGATGGACGTGGCACTACTTTCTGGGAGATCGTGACGGCAACTGCGCCACCCTGGCGTTTATCAACGGAGAAGTTGTCGTGAATCGCGGCGAGACGATGCCCGTGCCCGGCCTGTTCAACACGCCCTACGACCGTGAGATGGAGCTGCTGCCGTATTTTCAGGGTTTCGGCGGTTCGTACGAACCGGCCATCGGCGACTCCGAGGTGCCACGGTTTGTCAAAACCGCCGTGATGGTTCGGGACTACGACCCCGTCCGCGACGCTGTCGAGTACGGGTTCGAGATGCTCGACAATCTCCGGGTGTGGGACGATCCCGAATGGTCGATCCTCGTCGACGCGCGCAGAATGGAAATCTATTTCAAGACGCGGGTCAACCCCACCGTGAAAAGGTTTTCGATGCACGATATCGACTTTTCAAACGACGGGCCGGTACTGATCCTTAACATGGATTTTGAAACCGACGGGAAAACCGACAAAATAAATACTCCGGGGCGGGATATCGCGGAGGATGTCGGAATCGGCAAAGGGATCGACATCACGGACATGCTGCATCCCGTAACCGACGAAGAAGTACAGTCACTGATCCGTTCGTTGACCGAGATTCCGGAGATACCAACGGAGTTTTTCACTCATGGCGGGTTTACGGTCGACGAGTTTGTCAGCAGTCTCTCGGAGCACAACAAACGGGCGACCGAAAAAGAGCGACAGTATTTTGCCGGCGCCTGGAAGACGGCTCCGCCCGAGTCATCCGACGATACCTACCTCGAACTGGACTTGCGGACGGATGGAGTGGCCGTTACCGGAACGATATCAAACTCCGAAGACAACGCGGACCGGATCGCTATCGAACACATACACATGATCGGCAACAACCTGGTTTTTACCTACAGGGCAAAAAAAGAGAAAAGGATTATGGAAGCACGGGCGTGGCTCGAGGGCGATTCGATGCGTCTACGTGTGCTCGGCACGGAATGGGATTACGGCGAATTTACCCTCCACAGGGAGGGCTGAATAGCGCATACGACCACAAGCCGGGTCCGCTATTTATGGCTTTTTTCTACCCCCGATTGTCTATTGTGATACACTTCACATTCAGGAGGGTTGTCATGAAAAACGGATATCGATATGCGAGAAACGCCTGGATCTGCACGCAAAGTATTCCAGCGCTTCTCATGGCGGGATTGTTTGTCTTCACTGCCTGTTCCAAGGATCCTGTCGCAACGGAGACTCCACCGACGCTGCCTGTTTTTGTGGGGTGCATAAGCTACTACGATGTCACCAACAACAACATCAAGACTGTTTTGAAAACCGGAGACAGCTGGGGCACGCCCGAGGCGATCAGTGTGCCCGGAACCGGCGCGGTATACGGCGCAACCGTCATCGACAGCCGGGGTAATCCGCATGTCTGTTATCACAACGCAGCCACTCATACGCTCAACTACGCGGTTTACAGCAACGGGAGCTGGCTGACCACTGTTGTCGACAACGACGGCAACGCGGGTTTTCGGTGCTCCATTGCCGTCGATACAGATGACAATCCGCACATCAGTTATCTCCGGGGACCCGGGCCTCCATATGGCCAGCCCAATTCCGTCAGACATGCATGGCTGGGCGGCGACATATGGTACAAGGAGACTGTACCCGTTCTGGCGGCGCCTTACGGGGGCTTGACCCCGTACCAGGACTATGGCCATCCGACGTCGATTGATGTGGATGCCCTTGGCAATCCGCATATAAGTTATGCAACCGTCAACGGGCACCTCGAGTACGCCGTAAAAACCGTTGGGAGCGGCTGGGCGGCTGAAACAGTCGACATGATCGATAACGTCGGCGCGGGCTGCTCGCTGGTCCTCGACGCAAGTGGCAACCCGCACATCGGCTACAATGACTGGACGCACAAGCGAATCAAATATACCTGGAACAACGGTACCACGTGGGACACGGAAACGATATTAACCGGCGATCTGTCGAACGCGTGGGCCTACCCGGTGTCCCTTGCACTCGGTGCAAGGGATCTCCCGCACATCAGCTACTACACCACCGGCTTGAAGCTGGGATATCTGGAAAAATCGACGGGTGGCGCGTGGGCGTTTGAGATTGTCGACGGAAGCCCTGCCGTTGGCGCATATTCATCGCTTGCCATCGATGCCCAGGGTAGTCCGCATATCGGTTACTGGGATTACACCAACGGCCACGTCAAATACGCGGTCAGATCCGGCGGTGTGTGGACGGTTGATACGATTGATAATTCGGGCGGGGTCGGACAGTACGCATCCTTCGCCCTG
>CAYUDF010000183.1:0-6207 GCA_964443465.1 uncultured bacterium | reverse complement strand
TCCTCATCGAAAACGGACGCCTCCACGGCGCCTCCGAC
Source organism: uncultured bacterium (assembly GCA_964443465.1). GTDB lineage: Bacteria > Krumholzibacteriota > Krumholzibacteriia > WVZY01 > JAKEHA01 > CAYUDF01. The sequence goes on along the minus strand of CAYUDF010000183.1, from coordinate 6,169 downwards.
CCCCGCGGCTCCGGCCGTGCCATAGGGCATTAGTCAGAATCACCCATCGCAGTGTCCCTCGTTCATGGCGCACGGATACGCGGCGCGAGCCGGGCACGTCTCCCCTGCGGCCCCCTCAGACGTAGCGCTCGCAGCCTGCGAGCACGGTGGGGGCTGCGAAGCGTCCCACCGAGCTATAATATGCTCGCGAATGGGATATCGGCGGCAGGATCCGCGACGGGCCTATAATTCTGCGCGTCGGTGACGCCCGTTACCGAGGACCCGCGTAACCGCGCGCCAAAAAGCAAGGACACCGAGATTCCACCACGCTGCCTCTCACAATCCTGTAGAGGGGATGAGGCGGATGTTTTCCGGGCCCAGGGTCGCGCTCAGTTGTGCGACCAGGTCGTAGTCCAGTTTGACACCTTGCGCCTTCGCCTTGATGACGTGCGTGCGCCGTCCCCCCTCCTTCAAGTGAAAATAAATCTTCGCGTCCCCCGCGTGCGCCGCCAGCGTTTCCCTCAGTTCGTTGACCCTGTCCTCGCCCAGCACCTCCAGGTCCAGCGTGAAATGCGCTTCCTTCGATTTCGGAAAATGTTCCTCGCTGACCGGCGTTACCGTATTGACCAGTAACTTGCCTTCGCCGCCGTTGCGGTTCGATATTTTGCCCTTGAGCAGCACAACCCCGTCTTCGTGCAGGTGCTGCCTCGTTTTTTCCAGCACGTCAGAAAACAGGATCACTTCCGCCTGCCCTTCGTTGTCTTCAATCGTGACAAACGCCATCGGATTCTGCTTTTTATCCATGATCTGTTTGACCGTGATCACCAGCCCGCCGAACACAGCCTCCTTGCCGTTCGCGTTCGACTTAATATCCACCGACGATGCGCTGCTCATCATGGACAACACAGATTTGTATTTCTCCAGAGGATGACCCGTCAGGAAAAAACCCAGTGCGTCTTTTTCGCGGCGCAGTTCGTCGCGTTGCGACCACTGCTCGCACTCCACCAGGGTTACCTCGTCCAGTTCCTCCGCCTCACCGAACAACCCGAACTGCCCGCGCTCGGCGTCTCTGCACTTGCGCGCCGTCCGCTCCATGATTGTCTCGAGCGATTCCAGCTTCTGGGCCCTGTGCCCCGGAAGCGAGTCCAGGGCCCCGGATTGGATGAGGCTTTCATAAACCCGCTTGTTGACCACACGCGAACTGACACGCGTGCACAACTGTTCGAGTGACCGGAACGGACCTTCGTTGTTGCGCTCATCAACAATATGCTCGACCGCACCCAATCCCACGTTTTTAATCGCCCCGAGGCCATAAAAAATAGTGTTATCTTTTGCCCGGAACGCCGCCTCGGATGAGTTGATGTTTGGCGGGACCACCTTGATCTCGTGTTCCCTGCAGTCCTCCAGCAATACCAGTATGCGATCGGTGTCGTGCAATTCGCTGGTCAGCGTGGCCGCCATGAATTCCGCGGGATAGTTGGCTTTGAGAAAAGCCGTGCGCACCGAAACCACCGCATATGCGGCGCTGTGGGATTTGTTGAAGCCGTACTCGGCGAACTTCTCCATCTGTTCCCACGTCATCTGCGCGGTTTTTTTCGGGACGTCGTTTTGTTCCGATCCCTCCAGGAATTTCTTTTTCATGCCTTCCATTATGTCCAGCTGCTTCTTACCCATCGCCTTACGAAGCAGATCCGCTTCACCCAGTGTGAACCGGGCCAGCGCGCTGGCGATCTGCATCACCTGCTCCTGGTAGAGGATGACGCCGTAGGTATCGTTCAAAATCGGTTCGAGGGCGGGGTGCGCGTAATCGATTTTCTTGCGTCCATGCCTGCAGTCAACAAAATGGCTGACCATCCCGCTTTTCAACGGCCCCGGGCGATACAGCGCGTTCACCGCGGTGATGTCCGAAAATCCCGTCGGATGCAGATTTCTCAACAGCTCCCGCATGCCGGCGCTTTCCAGCTGAAACACACCCGTTGTTTCCCCCGCCTGCAGCAGCTCGAACGTTTTTTCATCATCCATCGGGATGTCCTCGGGACGGATGGTGACACCGTAATTGTCCGCAACCATCTTCAACGCCTTGTCGATCACCGTCAGTGTGCGCAAACCAAGCACGTCGATTTTCAGCAACCCGATCGCGTCGGCCGACTTCATATCGTACTGCGATGTGATTTCGCCCTTGTTCGAACGATACAGCGGAACGTGGTTGATCAGCGGAGTGGGTGTGATAATCACACCGGCGGCGTGGGTCGACGCGTGCCTGGCCAGACCTTCCAGCGTCTGGCTGTGCTTCATGAGCTTCTGGTATTCGGTACTGCTGTTGATGAGCGTCTTCAGCTCCGGCACTTTTTTGAGCGATTCCTCCAGTGTTGTTCCCGGCACACCCGGTATCAGTTTGGCGATCCGGTCTACTTCGGCGTAAGGAATCTTGTGCACCCGGCCGACATCGCGAACCACACCGCGCGCCGCCATGGTGCCAAATGTGATGATCTGGCAGACATTATCCTTGCTGTAACGATCGATGACGTAGTTGATCACTTCGTCGCGGCGTTCGAAACAGAAGTCAATGTCAATATCCGGCATGCTGATCCGTTCGGGATTGAGCATCCGTTCAAACAGGAGATTGTTTGCGATCGGGTCGATGTCGGTGATTCCCACCGCGTAGGTCACCAGGCTGCCCGCTGCGCTTCCGCGTCCCGGCCCGACGGGAATATCCTGTTCCTTGGCATAATTGACAATATCCCGGACGATCAAAAAGTAACCCGAAAAATCCATCCCCTCGATAACACCCAGTTCGTATTCCAGCCGGTCCAAGATCTCCTGGCTTACATCTCCGTAACGCTCTTTAAGTCCCTTGTGCGCCAGGTCCCTGAGGTAGTCGATGTTTTTCGCGAATCCATCCGGAAGCGGAAAACGCGGCAGAAGGAAATCTCCTTCCCTGAGAACAACGTCGCACATTTCGGCCACCCGTACCGTGTTCTCAATCGCCTGGGGCGAATCGGGAAACAGAGCGCGCATCTCCTCTTCTGTTTTAAAAAACAGTTCCTTGCTGGCGAACCGGAATCGTTTTGGATCGTCTATATCGCTGCCGGTTTGCAGGCAGAGCAGGACATCGTGCGCGTCGACGTCTTCGGCGCGCAGATAGTGGACATCGTTGGTCGCGATCAGCGGGATACCCGTCTTCTTGCTCATGCGGGTATAAATCTCGTTGAGTCTTTTCTGTGGTTCGAGACCGTGATCCTGAAGTTCGATAAAGTAGTTGTCTTTTCCGAATATTTCGCGATAGCGGTCAGCGGCCGCTGTGGCTTCCTCGTAGCCGCTGTTGAGCGCCATCTGCGACACAGTACCCCGCAAGCAGGATGTGGTGCCGATCAGACCCTCCGAGTTTTGTTCGAGCAGTTCAAAGTCAATCCGTGGTTTGTAATAAAAACCTTCCGTGTAGGCAAGAGACGACAACTTGATGAGATTGTGATACCCCTCCACGTTCCGGGCGAGCAGTATGAGATGATCGGTCTGCGACTTGTCGCCTTTTTTGCGCGACCGTTCGTGCCGGCTGCCGCGCGTAATGTAGGCTTCCATGCCCAGAACCGCTTTGATCCCGGCCTTGCGCGCCGCGCGATAAAAATGGATCATCCCGAACATGTTTCCGTGGTCGGTCAGCGCCACCGCCGGCATTCCGAGTTCTTTTGCGCGGTCGACGAGACGTTCGACTTTTATCGATCCGTCCAGAAGACTGTATTCGGAATGTGCATGCAGATGTACGAAGTTTCCCGGTTTCATCTATTCTTCCCCTGCGGCTGCCGGTGGGTGGGTATTACTATCGTTGATTTGCGAACGGACTGGTTGCCGATTTTATCGAAGGCGGTAATCTGGATCTCCCGCTGACCAATTATATTGTCGCCCCGCACAACCACAAACAGTTTTTTCCGCCGATTGTCCCAGTAAAAAATCTGTTCGTCGCCGTCCAGCAGAACGGTGGTTTTTTCGAAATCCACACCGGATCCGTTATCTTCTATTCCGATAGCGATTTCGGGCCGTGTCCGGCCTGTCGCGTAACTTTTCCACGTCCCGACGACGGGTTCATGGACACGTGGAGCGACCCGGTCAGAGAAAACGCCGTACACACCAGGCCTTTTTGCCGTCGTGGATACCGACGATTCGTCTGTTTCGGAGGTGTAGTACACCCACTCCAGCTTTTTTTCGTTGAGCCGATAGACGGCGTAAGAACTGTCCGGCGCGCCGTTAAACCGGATTTTCATGTCCGCTGCCAGCACGGTCCCATAAGGACCAATCTGTATCGGTGAACTCTCCAGTTCCAGTTCCCCGTCGCTGCTGGTTCCATTCCACGGAGAAACGTACTGAACCATGTCGGTGTACGCCGACTCGCGACTGTATTCCAGCCGAAGGTTCGTCGCCGGCAGGTCAACAGTCGACGCCACCCCCGCCCTTACACCAAAAAGATAAATCAGCGCGTCTGTCCCGGTTTCACCGCACCGGGCGGCAACGGGTTGCTTATAAAACGACGAAACACGCGCCACGCTGCCCTTCCCGGCTTCGTCCAGCGCCGGCCGGACCAGGATTTCCGAGAGCGGCCGCCGGCCGCTTACAAAATCGTCCCGGATAAAAAGACAGGAAGTTTCACTTCCGGCGAATGGCGTACAGGTCGCGTCCGTCGGTGGAACCGCGTCCGCGGGGCCGTTTATGTAAAACCTGAAATCAAGCCGCGCCTGGTTACCCGCATAGTCCAGGGCGATTATACTCGCCCCGAACAACACTCCTTCAATGAACCGCCGCCCGGTCGACGCACGAACGGCCGTTCGGCCAAGGCTGCCGCCGTCCACAAACTGGCGGTTCCACAGCGACTCTCCCTGGCTCTCGAACAACTGAAAAAAATACGCCTTCTCCCGACGAACGCGCGACATGTCATACAGGAAGTTCACGTCGCCGGCGTGCGAAAAACTGAACCGTTCGAGCCGGATATCGGCAATCGTCGAGTCGTCGACAAGAAGCTGGATCCGGTGGGGCGCCAGTTTGCCGGAACTCGAATTCAGATAGTCAAAAACTTCCACCGCCACTCCCGTTTCACCGGCAAAATGCAGGGTATCTTCGAGGATATACCTGCCTTCTCCGATCCGCCTGACACGGGGTTCAACCGGCCAGCAGGCGCCATTGATGCTCGAACCGGCGTGACGTGGTACAAACTGGATTCTGCCGATCACCGGAGCCAGCCGGTCCACCGGCTCGAATCCGTGCAAATACGGGTTGAGAGGATTTTCGCCCTTGTCCCGAACCTCGAAATGGAGGTGGGGTGCGACACCACCGGTACTGCCCGACCACGCGATGACTTCCCCCCTGCTCACCGGGAAACGGCCGCGAGGGTACCGGGCGCTGACCTTGAACCGGCCCCTGGCCTGTTGTTCTTCCAGCAGCGCGTCTTCCAGGTCGGGCCTGAATTCCGCCAGATGGGCGTATACGAGGGTTTCGCCCGAATCGAGCTGCATATAGAGCGCTTTGCCGTAACCCTCGCTCGAAGCTCGCAGGCGCGACACATACCCGTCGCCGGATGCCACGCAGGGCACACCGTCCGCTCCGGATGTGCGAATGTCCAGGCCGGCGTGCAGGTGGCCCTCGCGATATTCGCAGAAATTCGAAGAGATGGCCGTTCCGGACTTCACGGGCCAGACGAGGCTCCGGGCGGAATCCGGGTCGGCAGCCCGGGCCGGCGCGCAGATAATAACCAGTATCAGCGCGATAACGGAGAATACCGCTCCCGGGCGCAGTTCAGGCAGTTGGTATTCGGGCGGAAACAGGTTCATCGGCAATCCCCGGGATAACGGGCGGAAACGGGCGACGGCGTACGTGCCACCCTATCACCCGCTTTCGAGAGCTGTCAACGCCGAGAACAACCCGCCCATTGGTACGCGCCCGTCGCGCGCTGGTCGCGCGCTGGTCGTGCGCTAAACGCGCGCTTGTTTCGGTTGCCACATCTCTATCAATATGTTAAATTACTCGTTTATAAAGTTTTGCATGGGCTGACCGGCCTGCTCCGGACGACGGTCGGGCCTACCAATTTTGAAAAATTTCGCAGGGAGTCAGATGCTTTATGATGAAACAAATGCGCGAGAACACGAAAGTGATCCTGTGGATCGTCGTGGTCGCGTTTATTGTCACTATTTTCGCTGTATGGGGC
>CAYUDF010000182.1:0-6228 GCA_964443465.1 uncultured bacterium | reverse complement strand
GGAGTCGGGTTACAGCGTCGGTCATATCTATAACGTGGTGGGTACCAAGGAAGCACTGTTTGACGCGGTGATGATCCGCGAAAGCAGCAAACTGACGGACGGGCTCGGAGCAACAATTAAGTCGTGCCGGGACGGAGCGTCGCGTGAATGCATCGACCGCCTGATCGACGCCATCCTGGAATTTTTCGACGATCACCGCACGTTTTTCCAGATCTATATTAACGAAACCGGGGGAAAACGAATGCAGATCGAACGCCGGTTCTGCAATCGTCTCGTAGAGATGAAAAAGGCGACGGATAAATTACTCGGAACACTTTTCATCAAGGCCATTTCAGAAAATTATGCCGCTGAAATCGATCCGGGTGATCTGGTGATTGTGTTTTCTGAATTGATCAACGGATTTATTGCCGCATGGGCGGCCGACGGCTATTCGGGGAATATCAGCGAAAAATCCAGCGTAATAAAACACATCCTGTGGAACGGAATCCAGCGATCCTAACAAAAGGCACTCAAAATGAATTTGAGAATAATTCAACTGGTGATAGCGGTCTGTATCGTGGCAGCGGCAGTTCCCGTCCACGCGCAGTCGTACGCTTCGGCCGACACACTGCGGCTCAGCATTGACAACGCGGTGCGATACGCGCTTCGTGATGGTATGGAAGCGGCGATGGCGAGACAGGACGTCGCCGCGGCGCAGGCGCAGGTCGGCGTGGCGCTGTCATACGGTCTGCCCCAGCTTGGTCTGGTCGGAACCTACAACCGGAACGTCAAGAAACCGGTCATCTTTTTTGAATTCGAACCGGGTGAGACGCAGCAGTTCGAGATCGGCCAGGACAACGCGTGGTATGGCGCGTTTACATTGAGCCAGACGATCTGGGCGTCGGGGCGTGTGCGGGCCGGGTACAACATGGCCAAGCGGCGCGCGGCCGGGGCGGAACTGGCCGGTGACGACGTTGCGGCCATCATCGCCCGTGAGGTCAAGTCGGCCTATTACACGGCGCTTCTGGCTGGGGAACAGGTGGCGATTGCGAAACGTGCGCTCGAACAGGCCGAAAAAAACGTGGAACAGATATCATCGCGCGTGGCGCGTGGCATTACACCCGAATTCGACAAACTTCGCGCGCAGGTGACCGTGGCCAACCGCAAACCTGCCCTCGTGCGGACGCGCAACGACGAGGCGATCGCGCTCGAAAACATAAAAAGAATCCTTACTGTACCGCTGGGCCGTCCGCTCAAACTGACCGATCGGCTCGGGTACGTCCCGTTTGTTGAAAGTCAGGAGACTGTTGTGTCGACGGCACTGGCCACGCGGCGGGACCTCGGAGCGGCACGAAAGGAAGCAGAAGCGGCCGAGTACCAGTACAAGGCGCAAAGGGCCAACTCGCGGCCGATTCTCAACATCGAGGGCAATTACTCCTGGCAGGGGGAAACTTCGGACGGCATGTGGCCGGGTGATCAGGAATCGGCGCAGAGTGCCGCAATCGGACTGGCATTCGTGTGGCCGTTTATGGACGGATTTAAAACGAAAAATGAAGCCAAAATCGCACGCGCGATGGCGGACAAGGCAAAAATACAGGTGGACTGGGTGGAAGATCTGATTCAGCTCGAGGTGCGGAGCAACTGGAACGACGTCGAGTCGATCGCACTCGAGATTGAAGGTGCAGAACAAGCGGTGGATGTAGCGCAGCAGGCATACAGTATTGCCCAGGTGCGTTACGAACGGGGACTGTCCACAATTGTGGAGATGCTGGATTCGGAATTTGCGCTCATCGAGGCAGCGCTCAATCTGTCGGCGACGCTGTACCGGTACAACGTGGCGCTGGCCAACCTTGAGTACAGCGTGGGACAAGGTCCCAGGTTGCTTTTTGAGAACGGAGATAGGTAATGAAAAAGATAATCATCTGGATCGTTGTTCTGGTTGTCCTGGTCTTGATCGTGGGGTCGCGCGTGATGTGGGGTGGCGATGAGACCCCGGCCCGGAGCATCGAGGAGATCCACGCTGCTGAAGGTGTGCCGGTGGACGTTATCACCGTCCGAACGGGTGTGATTACGGTGGTGTGCGAAGTGAGCGGTGAGGTATCGGGTATCCAGCAGAGCACGTTGCGTTCGTCGGGCGACTACAAGATTGCCGAAGTGGTTACCCGCGAAGGCCAGCGTGTTAGACGCGGCCAGACGCTGGTGCGTTATGACGTTGGGATCTCGCCGGACCGGATGGCACGTCTGGAGCAGGTGCGCGAGGCATACCAGAATGCGAAACGACAAGTCGATCGCCTCGAACCGTTGTTCAGCGAGGGCGCTATTGCCGAGAGCGACCTGGACGCCGCGCGCACGCAACTCGCGATCGCCGAAGCCGACTTGCGCAACGCGCGCCTGGAACTGGAAGTTGTCTCACCGCTCGACGGGATCGCAACGTTGATCGCCGTGAGAGCGGGCGACGCGGTAGACGTTGGTGACGTTGTTGCCCAGGTGGCGATTCTCGATTCCGTGCGGGTTCAAGCTGACGTATCCGGCGAGACGATCAGGGAGTTGAGGGTGGGTGCGCCCGTGTATCTGAATCAGGTGCCGATAACCGGCCGTGAATCAACCGGTCTGGATGGCGAACCCGACGGCCGCATCAGACGGGTCTCGCTGGGATCAAACCCGGACACGCGATTGTTTCGCGTGGAAGCGATTCTGGACAACGCCGACCGGTCACATCGTCCCGGCGTGATCGTAACGCTCAACGTAATTGTCGATCGCGTGGGGCCTGTGACGGTGATGCCGCAGTCCGCGATCCTGGGGGACAAAGCCCTTCTACCCGGGTCGTCGCACGACGTATATACCGTATCCGACGGTATCGCGACTCGTAAAACAATCAAGATCGGTCAAATGGCGGATGACGTGGTGGAAGTGGCCGGTGGGCTCAGTGATGGCGAAAGAGTGGTTGTGTTTGGTGCCAACCGGTTGAAAGACGGCGCAAAAGCGAAATTGCACAAGTTGGACGGCGAGTTGCAGACAGCCGCTGTGTCTGATGAGGCGGTGACGCAATGATACTGTCCAAGATGGCAGTTTCAAGGCCCGTACTCACCACGGTCATCGTCGTAGCAATACTGGTGCTGGGTGTGTTTTCGTACCTCCGGTTGGTTGTTGACCTGTACCCGGAAGTGGATTTTCCGTTTGTGTCGGTCACAACGATCTATCCGGGCGCGGGTCCCGAGGAAGTGGAAAGCCAGATCTCAAAAAGGATCGAAGACGCGGTATCCACAATCGCGGGTATCAAAAGGATGGATTCGATCAACCTCGACAGCGTTTCACAGGTGTTGATCGAGTTCAACCTGGGGGTTGACCAGGACCAGGCCGGTATCGACGTCAAGGAAAAGGTCGAACAGATCCTCGGCGAGTTGCCCGACAACGCGGAGACGCCGCAGGTTGTCAAATTCGATTTATCGGCCATGCCGATTCTGAACCTGGCGTTGACGGGACCGCAGTCGTTGCGCGACCTCTACCAGGTCGCCGACAAACAGGTGCGCGACGCGATCTCGCAGGCGCAGGGTGTCGCGACGGTTAATATTATCGGTGGCCGCCAGCGTGAGATCAATGTGGCGCTTGACCCGGCTCAGCTGAAAGCGTTTGGACTGGACGCGTCGCAGGTAGTGGCTGCAATCGTCCGGGAAAATATCAGTATTCCGGCCGGGCGGGTCACGGAAACGGGGCGGGAGTTTTCGTTGCGCGTGCTGGGCGAGTTCACAAATCTGGATGAGTTGAGGCGTCTGCCGGTACCTCTGCCGGACGGCGGCAAGGTCCGCGTATCGGATCTGGGGCGAGTCATTGATACCACGGAAGAAGCACGAGACCTCGCGATTATGGACGGTGTGAGTTCCGTGGGGTTGTATGTGCAGAAACGCACGGACGCCAACACGGTGGCGACGGCCGCCGCGGTACGGGGTGAACTGGAGGCGTTGGCCGCGGCTTTACCCGCCGGCATGAAAATCGATGTCGTGCGCGATAATTCGGTGTTTATCAAGACCGCCGTTCGTGACGTGCTGGTCAACATCATGATCGGCATCCTGTTGACGACGGCTTTGTTGTACTTGTTCCTGCACTCTCTGCGCACGACGGTCATTGCCGCCATCGCGATGCCAACGTCGCTCATCGCAACGTTTTTGTTAATGGATTTTGGCGGATTCTCGATCAACATTGTTACGCTGCTGGCGCTGGGTATATCAATCGGGGTTCTGGTGACCAATGCGATTGTTGTGCTGGAGAATATATCGCGCCACGTGAACGTTCTGGGCGAAGATCCCAAAACGGCCGCGCGCAAGGGCACCGACGAAGTGGCGATCGCGGTGGCCGCCACGGCCATGACCAACGTGGTGGTGTTTACACCGATTGCGTTCATGGGCGGAATTATCGGTCAGTTTTTCTATGAATTCGGTTTGACCGTTGTTGCTGCCACGCTGTTTTCGCTGTTTGTCAGTTTTACGCTGACACCGATGATGGCGTCAAAGCTGATCAAGCCGAAATCGGAGCAGGCCCATCGGCAGAACGCCCACGGGAAGGTATTACACGCCATCGAAATGCCGTTTCTGGCGCTGGCTCGTGTGTGGGAGCGGGGTTACCTCGCCGTCGAATCCGGATATCGCTCGGCGCTGGGCTGGAGTATGCGACATCGCATCCGAACGGCTCTTATTGTATTTCTGATATTTATCGGTGGCTTGTATCTATTCGGATTTGTGGGCGGCGAGTTTTTCCCGGAATCGGACAACGGTTACATCCAGGTGATCGTCAATCTGCCGGCGGGAACAACACTCGACCAGACCCACGGGATCCTCGAAGAAGTTGAAGGAATTATTCGCAGGGAAGCGCCCGAAGTTGAATCGGTACTGATGACAATAGGGGGGCAGACAAAAGGGGTTGAAGACGGCGATATCGTCATCAGTCTGGCGGACCTTGAGGATCGTGAGCGCGGAATTGTGGAGATCATGAACGACATTCGCGAGGCGCTGGCCGTGATACCGGCGGCCGACATCGGCGTTCAGCGGTTTTCTGAATGGGGCGAAAGCAAGCAGATCATTGTCGAGATTCTGGGTCCGGATCTCGACCGGATCACGGAAATCGCTACGCAGATCCGTGACGAAACCGCCGAGATTCCAGGTATTGCCGATCTCGAAATCAGCGCAAAACCGGGCAAACCGGAAATTGTTTTTTATCCGGATCGCGACGAACTGTCCCGCCGGTTTCTGCCGGTAGCGATGGCCGGAATGGAGCTCCGCAGTCTGTACGAGGGACAAGTTGCGTCAGTGTATCGGGAATCCGGGGAGGAGTATGACATACGGGTTCGCCTGGATGATCGTTACCGCCAGCACCAGCAGGGACTGCGCAAGGTAATGTTTGCCACGGAGGACGGACTGGTGCCGATCAGCGCGGTGGGCAGCCTGGACCGGCAACGCGGGCTTTCCGAGATTACGCGCAAGAATCGCCAGCGAATGGTCAGCGTCAGCGCCAACATTTCGTCGGGCACGCTGGTGGAAAAGGTTAACGCGATCCAGGAGCGGGTTGCGGAAATGGACCTGCCACCGGGATACCGCGTGGAATACGCCGGTGAGATCGAGATGTTAAATGAGTCGTTTGCGGAGGTCTATAAAGCGCTTTTTCTGGCGATTATTCTGACGTACCTGGTACTGGCGGCCATTCTGGAATCATTCATTCACCCGTTCACGATCATGGCGACGCTTCCGCTGGGACTTGTGGGGGTGAGTGTCGCCCTGGTCCTGACGGGAACAACGATCAACATGATGTCGATGATGGCGATCGTGATGCTTGTGGGAATTGTGGTTAACAACGCAATCCTGATCCTCGACCTGACGTCACAGGTGCGCCGGGAGGGCAAAGACGCGAAAACAGCGGTCCTCGAAGCGGCCCCTCGGCGGTTCCGCCCGATCGTGATGACAACTCTGGCCATCGTCGCGGGCATCATGCCGCAGGCGCTCGGCGGCGCCGGTGCGACGATGACGGTAGCGATGGCGGTTGTAACGATCGGTGGCGTTGTCGCGGCGGGCACATTGAGTCTGTTTATAATACCAGTGGTCTACACCTGGTTCGACAAACTCAGCCGCAAGGCAGCTTAGTTTCCGTGGTTCTGGGCGACCGGCGTTATGGGCCTCACCGACACAGCATCCGTGGTTTCGGGCGCGCGGTTACGCGGCGCGAGCCGGGCACGGCTCCCCTGCGGCCCCCTCAGACGTCGCA
>CAYUDF010000181.1:0-6245 GCA_964443465.1 uncultured bacterium | reverse complement strand
TGTTGTACAAGGAAGGCATGCCGGTGTTTGACGCAATGGTCGTCAGTTTTCTGGGTGCGTTTCTGGGGACGGCCATCGTTTTGCCCTTGTGCGGCGTGATATTCACTTTGTTCTTCGATCCGGTTTCCGTCGACTTCAGGCTCCAGTACCTGGTCAAGGGGGCGATTGTTACATTCGGGTTCATACTTCTGGTTGCCGCGCTCGGACTGGTCAATCCGCGGCTGTTACAGAACGGTTTGCGCCGCCTGATCGGCCTGATTCCCCCGCTGTATCGAAAGCTGGAAGACAGCGGCAAGATGCAGATGATGATGGACATCGTCGACCGCTACCACCACATGACGCGATTTTTCCTGCGCCGCGCCAAGCTGGTATTTCTTGCCGGATTTGGGCTCACCGGGCTCATTTATCTCAACAAGTTCATGATTGCGTGGGTGGTGCTGCGTGGCCTGGGAATCGCCGCAGATTTCTGGGAAGTGATTTATTCGCAGATGGTGTTGATCCTGATTTTTTATTTTGCGCCGTCTCCGGGGGCGGCCGGTGTCGCGGAGGTCAGCACAGCCGAAGTGATGAAGGGTATTATCACACCCGGGTACGAGGGGGCATTCGTTTTGTTGTGGAGGTTGTTTACTCTGTACATCAGCCTCGCTGTAGGAGCACTGGTGACGATAAAAGTGATTTACGCGAACCGCGCGGCGCGAGGTGAATCGGTTATCGACTACCGTTCAGACTAGCGCACCATCGCCGTCTTCGACGACTTCGCCGTCTTCGACTACCGCGCCCCCAAACGCCCGGATCGATTCGACGATCAGAAAAATTGCCATTGCAAACAACAACCCGGCGATAACACCGATAACATTAAACCGTTCTCTCAACACCAGCTGCGCGAGTGCAAGCAACGTGACGGAAAACATGAACAGCATCGGTATCACCGTAAAAAAGATCCGGCGCCCCGTCCTTTTGAGCCACACGCTGACGGTCAGCAACGCGAGCGCGCCGAGCAACTGATTGGTTGCCCCGAACACCGGCCAGATCGCGCGCCACACCGGTACTGCAGCGCCCTCGGCGTCGGTGAACTGTGTCAGGGACAACCACATCGGCAGCACCAGGGTTACAACGGTTGCGGAGATACGCGCTTTCAGACCGCGGGTGTCGAACAGTTCCTCCAGGATATAACGGGCAAGGCGTGTGCCGGTGTCCAGTGTGGTCAACAGAAACGTCGACAGTGCCAGCAGGCCAAAAGAAGTTCCAAGTGCGCGGGGCAGGCCCAGCGCGCCGGTGAATGAACCCATACCTTCGGCAAACACGACCGTGGGTGCTTTGCCCGACAGCGAACCGCCGGCCACAACAATGGCCGACACTGCGATCAGCGCTAGCAATCCTTCCACCAGCATCGATCCGTACGCAACCGGCCGGGCGTTCCGCTCGTTGTTCAGTTGTTTGGCCGTTGTTCCCGACGCCACGATCGAGTGAAAACCCGAACAGGCTCCGCAGGCGATCGTAATAAACAGCGCTGGAAACAACATTCCCAGGCTGGTGTTGAAGCCGTGAAACGGTTTGACGTCAAACGTGTAGTTGCCGAACACAATTCCGAGCAGTCCGCCGAGCACGCAGGCGATCAACAGAAACGACGACAGATAGTCGCGCGGTTGCAACAGCGCCCACACCGGCGTGATCGACGCCAAAAAACAGTAGGCAAGCAGAATAAGCGCCCAGGTTGTTTTGGGATCACCGTGCGCGATGGCCGCGGGAGTGTCCATCGGCATCATCTGGCCCAGCCAGATAATCAGGAATACCATCGGCACAAATACAAAACTCAACACACCCAGCGAGAAACGCTTCCGGTAGCCGAGGTACCCCAGCAACAGCGCAAGGCCAATGTACATCGTCGAAGATGAAGCCACACCGCCGTCGGCGACAAAAGACGACGCCGTCAGATCTACAAACGCCGTCAGCACATACACCATCGCCAGCCACACAAAGACCAGGTAGAGCTTGTGTGCTGTCGGGCTCATCAGTCTTTTGGCGACCTGAGCCACCGATTTGGCCTTGTGTCGAATCGATACAACCAGCGCGGAGTAGTCGTGTACGCCACCGATGAGAATAGAGCCGATAATGATCCACAACACGGCGGGCAACCACCCGAAAAATGCAACAGCAATGATGGGTCCCACGATCGGACCGGCGCCGGCGATTGACGAGAAGTGGTGCCCCATCAGTACCGGTGTGCTGGAGGGAACATAATCCCGGCCGTCGTAGTTGTCGTGGGCGGGTGTTTTGTGGTCGGGATTAATGTTGAACTGCCTGTCGAGCCACCGGCCGTAGAAACGGTACGCCAGGGCAAACAGAACAACTCCGGAAAAAACGATGGCTACCAGCATGGTGTTCCTTTCTGACCCCGGGTATTATAAGGAACTCCCCGTCAGGGTGTCCAGTTGTGCCGTTACTTGCCTTTCGCATCCACATACATTATAATGTACACAGGCTATCGGTCGAATCCCCACTTGACTCGTCACCACATCTCCTGAGGTCGACATGAATCTCCACTTTCCGTTTCGTAATACCGTCTTTTATTTCATCGTTTTATTCAGCCTGGGATTTGTCTCTGATTCTGCGGAAGCCCAGAAAATCGGCCCGGAATTCAGGGCCAATACCCACACCAATGGTGATCAGCAGTTTCCGGCCGTCGCGATAAATACAAACGGCCGCTTTGTCGTGGTTTGGGCGAGTGACGGTCAGGATGGTTCGGGAATGGGAGTATTCGGCCAGCGGTTTTATCCCGGCGGGGTGAAAATCGGTGAAGAATTCCAGGTGAATGACTATACGGACAACGACCAGGACCGGCCCTCAGTGGCGATCCGAGATAACGGGTCGTATATTGTGACCTGGCAAAGTCGCGGTCAGGATGGGGACGGAAACGGAATATTTGCCCGGATTTTCACTTCCAACGGAACCAGGCTCGGAACGGAATTTCAGGTCAACACCTACACATTCAGCAACGAATCGGCCCCGCACGTGGTGCTGGACGGGTTGGGCAATTTCTGGATTTCCTGGCAGAGCACCCAGCAGGACGGCAGCTCGGACGCCACGATGATGAGAAAATACGACGCGGATGGTGTGCCGTTGACGGGCGAGATTATGGTGAATCGATACACTTACGGCTTTCAGGGCATTCCGCGTATCGGATGCGACGCGTTGGGTAATCCCGTGGTGGCCTACACCAGTCTGGAATTTGATGGCGACGGCTATGCCGCCGCCGTCCAGCGGATGAACGCGACCGGTGGCCTGGTTGGTCCCGAACTGATCGCCAATACCTTTACCGTCAACCATCAGGACTACCCGGGTCTTGCCGTAAACCCCGACGGCAGTTTTGTGGTGGTGTGGCACAGCGCTACGCAGGATGGTAACGGTTACGGAGTATACGGCCAGAGATACAACACCGACGGCACCCGCGCCGGCGGAGAGTTTCAGATCAACCAGGAGACGTACTTCAATCAGTGGTGGACGGAAGCCGCCTCAGACGATTTCGGCAGTTTTGCGGTTGTGTGGGAAACGTACACCAGGGAAGGACGCAACGATATCTTCATCCGCCGTTATTACAAGGACGGTACGGCGCACTCCGGTGAGTCCCGTGTGAACAGTTTTCTGGGTGAAGACCAGGAAAAACCGGACATCGCGTCGAGGTACGACGGCAACCTCGTGGTTGTGTGGCAGAGCCGCACCCAGGACGGCAGTGGTTACGGAATATACGGCCAACGCTTCACGGCGGGAACCGTGCCCGTCGTATTTTCCGGTTTGTCCGCCGACGTGGTGGGCGGGTCGGTGAGACTACGGTGGGATATTGACAGCGACGAACCGGTGAGTGAACTGGCCGTCCTGCGCGAGTCCCGGGACGGGGGTTATCCCGTAGCGGTTACGATACCCGATGGATCCAGGTCGTACCAGGACACGCCGGACAGACCGGGGACCTACACGTATTCGGTGGTCGCAAAAAGCGAATCGGGTAACGAGTACCGTTCGCGCGACGTCACGGTGTCGGTCGTGTCGGCTGTTGTAGAATTGTTTCAGAATCATCCCAACCCGTTCAACCCTTCGACGCTGATCGTTTACCAGCTGGACGAAGAACGTCAGGTAGACCTCGCCGTGTATGATGTCCGCGGCGCGCGGGTCGCAGTTCTGGTCAGCGAAATAAAGGCGGCGGGAAAACACGAAGTGTTGTGGGATGGGCGAAATACCGGCGGCGCTACCGTTGGGTCCGGCGTTTATTTTTACCGGCTCAAATCCGGAAAAAACGTAATCACCCGGCGCATGCTACTACTAAAATAGGAGACAAAAGTTTCATACAATGACTCAAACACCCGAAAGGGTGTGAAACACCGTAGTGTAATATAATTCGTTTTATACCCTGAGAACGCCGCTGTGAAAATCGCAGCGCTCGCAAGGGTATGATTCTGTATATAAAACGCTTGACATTATTTTTTGTCTCGGGTATTCTTTCTTTACAAGTTCATAACGGAATCAACCCTGCTCCCGATCCCCTGTGGGAGGATTCGATCCAGCCTTTCTGCTAAAAGCAACTTAGTAACACAACCAAAGCTATTAACAATATACGTGCGTGTTTCTTTGTGACTGCCACATTAGTGTCGCAGGCGTATCCGTGTGTCTTCGCCGGAACGATTCAGCAAGGAACCCGGGCATCATTCTCCTATCGGTTCCAATACGGAGGTTCCGACAACTCCCGTTTGCTACAGGCGGCTTAATACATATACACATTCAAACGAGTCGCTGCGTCGCCCCGTTTTCAGAGGGCCACGCCGGAGTGTGTCCGCTTCGATCCTGTGTTGGTGAGCATGATCGCTCGCGGTTGAGTATATTGGTTCGGTTAACGAGGAGGGAATTTCTAATGGTCAGATTTGTCGTTGTACTGTTGCTGGTTTCGTGTGTGTCGGTGGCGCAGGCCGAAATCATCCAATTCGATATTACAGGACTGACGGGTGGCAGCGTGGATTCGCTGCAGCTCGACTCGCTTATGTACAGCGGTCCAACGGGTGTCGTTAATTCCGTGTCTATGAGGGTAACGGGTGTCGTGACCGATCTCGGGGAGATCTGTTGCGACCCGCCTGAAAACTGTCCCGAAGACGCGTACCCGTGGTTCATGACGTGGTGGGGAACCGTCGAACACGTCGACGATCCTGACCCGATACACGGTAAATGGGTGATGAGTCCTACGAGTTACCTTGATCACCTCATGACGTTTGACCAAACGGGATTGGGAGAAAACCAGAACTCGTTTCAGTCCATCTCAAACGGGGACGTGTTTTATGTCGAACTGTATTTTGGCGCAGCCGGGTGGGTTGGAGAATGCGAGGTCACCAGTCCATCTGCCGGGACCATGTATACGGTGACGGTGCTGATGGATGTTTCCTTCCCGCTGCCAACGCAACCGACTACGTGGGGCCAGGTAAAAACTCTCTTTAATTAAGTATTACCCAGGGAGAGAAAAAATGGTGGTAGCAGATATAATAATGGCCGGCCGGAAAAAAAGGCCGGGATTGATCGTGGCAATTGTGAGTGTAATTGTTATGACGGGATCGCTGAACGGATCGGCCCAGGTAAATCGTCATGAAGAAATTATTTGTCTTCCGGCGGCGCAGCTCCACCAGAATTATCCAAATCCGTTTAATCCCAGAACGATGATTCCTTTTTCGCTTGAGCGGGATTCCCGCGTGACCCTCGCCATATTCGACGAGAAAGACCGGTTTGTCAAAACACTCGTTGACCAGGAACTCGCGCCGGGAAAGTATGTGGCCACCTGGAATGGAAGAGACCGACACGGGACCGCGGTTTGTGCCGGCATCTACTATTACAAGCTTCGGGCGGAAAACACCTTTAACCAGGGAAAAGCCATCGTTTTGAAATAGATCGCCTCGCGTTCAGGCGAGCAAGGTCCGGTCGTCGAGCTTGGCCAGCTTGACGACCGGGTTTGCGGATTCCCGAACCCGCCAGAGCACTGATTGCGTTTCCTCGTCCAACTAACTATAATTCGTGTACGCAGATACACACGTTTTTCCGACCCAGTATCAGACGGAAAGGTGTTTTATGGCTCGTGCCCGATTTATATCCCGCATATTGATAATAACCGCCGTCGCCCTGGCGTTCACAGGCGCTTTGTGTACAACGGTATATGCGCAGATGCCGCTGGGCGACCCTGCCGCGGAACATAGCGTCCGGATCGCACGAATCAAGTA
>CAYUDF010000180.1:0-6309 GCA_964443465.1 uncultured bacterium | reverse complement strand
TGAAATCCTCCACCGCAGCGGCGGTAAGAATTCTTGCACGGACACGCGTCAAAATGAAAGCGGTCCGCCAACGGGTGACGAAATCTCGACACCTGAATTGAAAATGAAAACCGTCGTTATGCACCAGGTGAATTGCCTGGTGGACAACCACATCATGCTAATGTTGGACCGCTGTAAAGAATTGCTGTCTGGTAAGCATCCCTGTGGAATTGACTACAACACTTTGATGCTTGAACTGGCGCAGACCTGGCTGGAGAAACACGATCCTGTGCAACGCGCCGAACGCCGGGAAAAACGTAAGAATAAAACCCATCCAAAAACAAGCAGTACCGGGGAAAACTCACGGCACATCAGCCCGGCGACAAGAGATGCGGTTTATAACCGGGACGAAGGCAAATGCGCCTACGTCGGCGAAAATGGGAACCGGTGTAACTCCAAGTGGGATGTTGAGATTCATCACGATGAGACGCCTTTTGCGAGAGGCGGCAGCCACTCTCTTGCGAATCTGAGATTGCTCTGTGCGGCGCACAATATGCTCGAGGGGGAACGCGTATACGGCAAAGACCACATGGACAAGTTTAAGCAACAGATCGAATAGATGGCGATTCGCACACGGGTGTGCGATATGGATATGTATTGATTTGCATCCAGACGGTAATAGTGAGATGATTATCTCCCGCGTGCGATATCGACCGACCGGTCGAGAACGGGAGACGCCGTTATGCGATGGATGATATGGGTATGCCTGCTGGTTATTTTCGCGTGCAGCTGCACGCGTCATCACCGCCTGGGCGAGATGACCGACCAGGAGTCGACCTACTTTCAAAAACGATCCTCCAACGACATCATTACTGTATTTCTGTGGGATGGCCGGATATCCCGGGGCACGGGACTTGTCCTCGACCACGACGAATACGTCTGGACGAATGTTACGTCCAACACGCAGGAACGCGCAGCAACCGCAGAAGTTCGCCGCATTGAAATCCTCAGCCACAAGCGGGGTTTTGCCGACGGTTTTGGTACCGGCTTCGTGGCCGGTTCGCTGTTCGGCGGTGTGCTGGGATATGTGGGCGGAGAGGATTGCGGCGACGGCGGGGGCGATTGGATATGTTTTTCCCGTGGTGATCTGGCGCTGGCCGGAGTCATTCTGATCGGTATCCCGTCGGCGATTATCGGGACGATCGTGGGTGGGGCGAAGGGCAGCCGGGACATCTACACCGTGCCGAAATCTTACTCGTTCGGGGATTCATCGGCAGTACAAATTCAACCGACGGAACCCGCGGGTGTCCCTGTATCACTGCTTGAAGGCCGGTAATCACCCGCCCCACGGGACCACTACGGGTATGCTCCGGAACGCGATTACCGCCGCTGTAAACTAACGGGTACAATGCGGGTTCATCACGTTACGATCTGCCCGATACTAACCGCTTTTTACAACGTTTCTCCCCTGTTCATACCCAATTGACTACCCGATAACCCCGCGCACTACCGGACACCAAAACCGACGACCGGAAATTCTGCACAATCTCTCACCGCGCTGGACCCCCGGCGCCGGTTACCCGGCACAACCTATGCGGCATTGGCCGAAATCCCTTGCTCCAGAACCGGCAACCGCTCAATGAGTGGCGCCGGCGGCTTTGGGTAATAAATCGTTGCCAGTCGAATTCTTTATCTCATTGGAGATCAGCGATGTTTAACGAAACTGATGGCATAGTAAGGATCGTGTTGTCCGTGCTTCTGTTTCCGATGTCTTTCCAGGAAACCCTGATCCGCTTCGCGTGGGGACTGGGTGACCATGCGTGGCTGACGGCAACGAAACGGCTGTTTCTGCTGTTACCCACCGGGGCCCTGGTGCTGGCCTGCTGGGCGAGCATCTTAAGTGTGCTTTCGATCCCGTTGCGCAGCAATCGCAGGGAGTTTGTCACCGCGTTTTTTATCACGTGGTGGGATCTCGGTAAATCGGTATTGCTGTTCTGGGGGGGAATCTTCCAGTTTGCGATCAAGCTGCTCGTTACCACCGTGGCCGTTGCGCGCATGATGCTGTTTGCGCTGGCCTCGCTGGTGTACGACATCTTCCAGATGCCGGTGTCGGTCATACGCCACCTGGGCCAGACCGTGGTCCGCTCGCCGATCCCGTGGATCGCGGTGACGCTGACCCTGATGTGGTGCGTGGTGGAAACCACGATTTTCACCTACGTCATGTCGCCCGTGGTGATCGACACGTTTTCGAACATTACCGGCGAAACACTCAGCACCGCGTTTATTCGCGTGCCGCTGTTTTTGTTTCTGTTTTTTGTGGTTATGGGCAGTTATGCCGTTCTATCCACATTCGTCGATTCGTTCAAGGGCAAGGCCGTTTCCTCGATCATTGGTATCGGTGTGGTCGAGATCGTGGTGTTGTTCGTCGAAGTCGTCTTTCTCTACAGGGAGTTTGTGGATTCACTCGTGCCGTGGTTCGCCCAGTATTCGAGCACTTT
This sequence comes from uncultured bacterium, assembly GCA_964443465.1. Taxonomy (GTDB): domain Bacteria; phylum Krumholzibacteriota; class Krumholzibacteriia; order WVZY01; family JAKEHA01; genus CAYUDF01. The sequence goes on along the minus strand of CAYUDF010000180.1, from coordinate 3,832 downwards.
TGAGCTCAGCATGTTCTGGACGCTGGCGATCTCCTGTTTTGCGTGGTTCGGTATCCGCAGCCTGTCGTGGTTCCTGTTCGCCGCCCACGGCACCCCGACGATTATGGCCGTCATACAGGGTCGCGGTATTCGGGCTACGAACAGGGCCAAGTCCCTGAAGATGCGATTCCTCGAAGTGTCGGAAGCGCACTGGAGAAAAAACAGGGAAGAATCGGCGTGGATCAGGGCCCAGGGAGAGGACCTGCTTGCTTCGCTGATGTTACCGCCGCTCCAGATTGTGGCCGCAGCGTTTAACTTCTGCACATTGTGCGCGATCAACACGCACCTGTTTGCGCTGCCGTTCAAAAACATGGAGGCGATCCGGTACTCGGAGAAACTGGTTAAGAGCTACAAGCAGAAGTCCGGTTTCCAGCCGGCCGGATCCGGCCCGGCGCCCGTCCAGGCCACCAGAGAATACGACCTGGACGCATCAAGCGAGTTCGAGACGGCCGTCGGCAACATGGTCGACGACGTACCCGTCCGGTAGCCCGTTGGGCAGGAGAAAGCAGTCCTATTTTCATGGAGATGCGGATATGAACAAGATGAAGCTGATACTGATAGTTTTGATCGTGGCTGTGCCCGCGCTTGGCGGTTGTGATATCGTCGGCCAGAAAGCGCAGGCAGATACGCCGCGAACGTCGATGTTTGTCGGCGTCGACATCAGCGGTTCGTTCATGAACGGCCCGTATTTCGACGACTCGATCGATTTTCTCGCCAACTACATCCACACCCACCTCAACGGTGTGGGTGGGATGGAGGTGCCCAACGCACTGTTTGTGAGTTCGATCGGCGGTGCCCGCGCGGACGAGCCGAAAACGTTTTACCCGATGCAGACGTTCGAAAACAAGTCGGTCGGGGAAATCGAAAAAACGCTGCGGGACATGTTCCCGCGGGAAAAGCCCAATCCGTTCACCGACTATAACGCGTTTTTCGAGCAGATCTCTTATACGGTAAAGAGCAAAAATCTGGTGCTGCGGCCGATCACGGTCGTAATGGTGAGTGACGGCATACCGGACGTTGTAAAAGACGGTCAGACGGACTTCGGCAGCATTGTGCTGTCGCCGCTGGAACGCCTGGCGCGCAGCGTGACCGTGCGCCTGCTGTATACCAATGCTGTTGTTGGCAAGAGCTGGCAGACCGAAATCCAGCGCAAGCGCGTCAAGGTGTGGACGCAGGACGCCGAAGTGATGGTGTCGTGGAAGGATCCGAAGATCCTGTTGCCCGGCACCCCCATGGAGGAACAGCCGCACTTCTTCGACTGGGTGGAGGACAACGTAGATTTCGGCGTGCGTTCCCGCCGGGTCCACTAGAAGGAACGAAGTGCCCGGCTACACCGAGACTTGCGGTGTAGTCGGGCGCCTTTTTGGTCAGAATTTCCCGTAGTCCGGCTACCACACGTCGGGGTCGATGCCCTTGCTGATGCGGGGGAACTTCTCCCGGTCGAAGACAGGCACGCCACCGCCCTTGAGCTGGTCGGTGTAGTCGCGAATGACCGTGAACGCCACCGGTGACAGCAGCAGTATCGCCACGATATTCAACAGCGCCATCAGCCCCATCGACAGGTCGGCCAGGCTCCACACCAGCTGCAGCTCTGCGACCGCGCCGAACATCACGCACCCCAATACAATCAGCCTGAACGGCGCCAGCACCTTGCGTGTTCCGGCCAGAAACAGCAGGCTGGTCTCGCCGAAGTAGTAGTTGGCTACAATCGATGTGAAAGCGAAAAACTGGAGGATAATAGCGACAAAGGGGCTCCCCCAACTGCCCACCTGTTTGGCGAGAGAGGCCTGGGTGAGGGGTACGCCGGCGAGCTCTCCCCCGGTCTGGTACAAACCCGAGAGTAGAACAATCGCCGCGGTGCTCGTGCAGATGATGATGGTGTCGGTGAATACGCCCAGCATCTGCACAAATCCCTGGGCGGCGGGATGTTTGACCTCGGCGGTGGCGGCTGCGTTGGGTGAGCTCCCCAGCCCGGCCTCATTGGAAAACAACCCACGGCGAACACCCTCCATGATCGCCCTTGATACGGCAAAACCAAGCCCGCCCGCGGCTGCCTGTTCGAGGCCCATGGCGCTGCGCACGATAAGGGCGAGGATCCCCGGCAGCTCGGGAAGGTTTCGCAGTACCACAAACAAGGCCACGGCCAGGTAGGCTATCGCCATCGACGGTACCACCGCCTGGGCGAAACGGGCGATACGTTTGATACCGCCAAAAATCACCAGTGCCGCGACCACAACGATGACGGCCCCGGCCACGTAGCGGTTTACTTCAAACGCGGTGTGGAGCGCGTCGGTCATCGAGTTGGCCTGGACGGCGTTAAACACAAACGGGAAACAGCAGATGAGGAATACGGCAAACAGCGCGCCCATCCAGTGCGCGCCCAATCCGCGCGCCATGTAATACGCGGGACCGCCGTGGAACAGTCCTCCAGCCTCGCGTACCTTGTACAACTGGGCCAGGGTGTTTTCAACAAAACTGGTCGACATGCCGAGCAGCGCAATCAGCCACATCCAGAAAACGGCGCCTGGTCCGCCCACCGCGACGGCGAGCGCCACGCCTGCGATGTTACCGGTGCCCACCCGTGCGGCCAGCCCGGTGGCAAATGCCCCGAAACTGGAAATGCCGCCGCGTTCGGTGTGGAAGCTGCGCCGCATCACGGCGAGGATGTCACCGACCAGGCGAAACTGGATGAACCGGCTGCGTATGGTGAAGTAGAGCCCGCCCCCGAGCAGGAGCGGTATGAGCAGATACACCCAGACGACGTTATTGACGGTGTCGATAAAATTTTGCATCTAGAACGTCTTCGGGTCTTTGGAACGGCGGAGCGCCGCGTTCAGCCATTTGACGGGGTCCAGGAATCGTTTGATCAGACTGGCTTCTCCCTGGTCGATATAGATCCCGTGGCATTTGCGGCATACTTCGTATCGAATCTTAAGCGACGTCTGTTCAAACATGTCGCCCCCGCACTTGGGACAAACATTCCAGAAATGGGCCCAGTGGGTTCTCAGGTCCCGGGGTTGTTTTTTTTTGTCCAGGGTCTTTCGGGCGCGGTCGAAGTCGTCCGCCGCCTTGCCGGACACCTTCCGGGTCCCCGCTTTTTTTGTCGATTTTCTGGCGCGGGCTTTTGATTTGGTTTTTGAGCCCGACTGCTTTATATTGGCCATTCTTGATCACCGCCAACGTTGGTGTGTGAAACTGTGGAAAGATAGTAAGGACCGCTGACCCCGTTTGTCAAGATGCCCCAAAAAAACGCAGACTTACAGAACAAGCGCCGCGCTGGACGGCTGATCACGGCGATCGCAAAGGCGGAAAACAGGGGCCCACTGCCGTCGGTGTCAAAAATCGCCAGGAAAAAACGCGATCCCTTCAGGATTCTTGTCTCGACGGTAATCAGCCTGCGGACCAAGGATGAGGTCACCGAAGCGGCTTCCGGCCGGCTGTTCGACCTGGCCGACACCCCCGAGGGTATTTCCGGCCTCCGGCTGGACAAGATCCGAAAGGCCATCTACCCGGCCGGTTTCTACAAAACCAAGGCGAAGAGACTTCGGGACATATCTCGGCGCCTGGTCGCGGAATACAACAGCCGGGTACCCGACAGCGTGGACGAACTGCTCACGTTCAAGGGTGTGGGGCGAAAAACAGCCACACTGGTTGTCTCTCTCGGTTACGGCATCCCGGCGATCTGTGTCGACACGCACGTGCACAGGATCTCCAATCGGCTGGGGCTGGTAGAGACGTCCAATCCGACGGAGACAGAATTTGCGCTGATGGACGTCATTGCGAAACGTTACTG